>JAVJQK010000001.1 GCA_040218145.1 Sandaracinaceae bacterium
TCGCCCGGGTCCCGCGCTCCGCGCGTGAGCCACGCGGCTCGCGCTCTCGCTCCGCGAGAGCTGGCCGCCCGCTGCCGCCGGGGACCGGCTCGGGGGGCGACTTCGCTTCGCTCGTCGCCATGGTCCCCTCGGCCCGCCGGAGCGCGGCTCGAGGGGCACCTCGACCCGGTCGAGGCCGTTGTAGTCGTTGCCCCCGCTGGACCTCGGGTGGAGGCGACTTCGCTTCGCAGTCTCCCCACTCGCCGTCTCCTCGGGGAGGAGACGGCGCTCGCGCGTCGGACCAACGCTGCCGCGGGGGACCGGCCTGGGGGGCGACATCGCTTCGCTCGTCGCCGGGGTCCGCTCGGCCCGCGTGAGCCGTGCGGCCCACGCGTTCGGCGCGTCACCCGGGTCCCGCGGCTCGCTGCAACACGGGGCGGTGGGGGGGATTGACGGATCCGGGGGGCCTCGGCCACTCATCGGCGGTGGCCGCCGTTTCGCGGCCAAGTCCGGGAGGCTTGGAATATGGACTTCGTTCGACTCTGTGGGTTCGGCGCCGCCATGACGCTGGTGGCCTGTGGGAGCTCGCATTCCCCCGGGGACGGTGGCGCGGGCGAGCGCGACGGGATGGTGGTGCGCGACGGAACGGTGGCGGGCGACGACGGCGGGGAGGCGTGTGGGCCGACGACGTGCGGGGCGGGCGAGGTCTGCTGCAACGCGAGCTGCGGCATCTGCGTGGCCCCCGGGGGGAGCTGCATCGACATCGCCTGCGAGGACGCTGGGGTGATGTGCGGGACGGAGACGTGCGGCGCGACCGAGCTCTGCTGCGCGGGCTGTGACGGCGACGTCTTCTGCGCGGGCGGGCCGGTCTGTCCCGACGTCTCGTGCCCGGTCGACGCCTGCGAGGGCAGCGAGGACTGTGGGAGCGACGCCTACTGCGACCTGCCCGGCGCGAGCTGCGGCGGGACCGGGGTCTGCGCGCCGCGGCCCGAGGGCTGCCCCGAGGACTGCCCCGGCGTGTGCGGCTGCGACGGCCGGACCTACTGCAACGACTGCATGGCGGCCGCGGCCGGCGTGGACGTGAGCGACGACGGCTGCACGACGCCGCCGGGTGGCGACTGCGGCGGCTTCGCGGGGATGACCTGCGGCGCGCGACAGTGGTGCGACTACCCCGAGGGCGCGCGCTGCGGAGCGGCCGACGCGACCGGGACCTGCCGGGCGAGGCCCGAAGGGTGCCCGGACGTGTTCGATCCTGTGTGCGGCTGCGACGGCGTGACCTACGGCAACGGATGCGAGGCGAACGCGGCCGGGACCGACACGGCCAGCGGGGGGCCTTGCTGAGACGTCTTTGCGTGGCCGTGGCGCTGAGCCACGGTCGCGCCCCCTGGAAGCGGTGACGCTCGCGTGGTCCACCGCGTGCATTCGTGCCACGCGGTGATGATTGGCACGCGCGTCGCTCCGACCCTGGCCTGGGTGGTCACCCTGCTCGGCGTGATGGTGGGCGGGTGCGAGCAGGAGGCCGCGCGGTTCCCCGATCGCGCGCCGCTCTGGGTCGACGAGGACACGCGCCCCTTCCGCGGCCCGCCGCCCGAGCGCTACTCGTCGTTCCTCTGGGACGGCGCGGACAACGCCGTCTTCCGCCCGCTCACCGAGGCGTGGCGCTTCGAGCGCGCGAGCGAGGCGGTGAACGTCAACGCGCTCGACGAGGTGCCCAGCTCGAGCTGGTACGAGAACCGGCTCGCGCGGCGCCTGATGAGCCCTGAAGACGTCGCGCGCGGGGCGTGTCAGCGGCTGGAGGCCCCGCCGCTGCCGTGGCGCGTCGTCAGCGGCAAGCCCGACGGCGCGAGCCCCGGCTTCACCATCGAGGACGCGGACGGGCAGCGACACATGCTCAAGCCGGACGGCGCGCTGCAGCCCGAGCGCGCCAGCGCGGCCGACGCGATCGCCGCCTCCATCTGGCACGCGGCCGGGTTCCACGCGCCGTGCAACCGGGTCGTCTACGTCGATCCTGCGAGCCTCGAGCTCGCCGAGGGCGCGACCACCGAGCACGCGGACGGACGCGAGGAGCCGCTCACCGACGCGCACGTGCAGCGCGTGCTCGCGCAAGCCGTGCGCCGCGGCGACGGAACGGTCCGGCTCGCCGCCAGCCAGTTCATCGACGGAGCCCCCGTCGGCCACTGGCGCTACGACGGCGTCCGCCGCGAGGACCCCAACGACGTCGTCCCGCACGAGCACCGCCGAGAGCTCCGCGCGCAGTACGTGCTGAGCGCGTGGACCAACCACATCGACTCCCGCCAGGAGAACACCATGGCGGCGTGGATGACCCAGGGCGAATCGCACGGCTACTTGCGTCACTACGTGATCGACTTCGGGGACTGCTTCGGGGTCATCCACGAGTCCGAGGCGCTCTCGAAGCGGTTCGGTCACAGCGGGTACTTCGACGTCCAGCACCTCGCGACGGACCTCGTCACCCTGGGGCAGCTCGATCGCCCCTGGGACCACGCGGCCTACGGCCCGGCGGGAGAGACGCTCGGCTACTACGACGTGGCCCGCTTCGAGCCCGACGCGTGGCGCCCCGGCTACCCGAACCCGGCCTACGACCGGATGACCGAGCGCGACGCGGCGTGGATGGCCCGGGTCGTGGCGCGCTTTCGCGACCCTCACATCCGGGCGCTGGTCGAGCGCGGGCGCTTCTCGGATCCGACGGTCTCGGAGGAGCTGATCCGCGTGTTGATCGGCCGGCGTGATCGCATCCTCGAGCGCTGGCTCACCCGGCTGTCTCCGCTGACGTGGCCGCGCGTGGAGGACGACCAGCTCTGCGTGCAGGACCTGGCGGTGTGGACGGGGATCCGCGACCACGACGATCGCCGCTACGAGGCACGCGCGGCCGACGCCAGCGGCGCCGCCGTGCGCTTGCCCGGATCTCCCACGACCACCGACGACGCCTTCGTCTGCCAGCCGCTCCCCGATCGAGCCGGCTACCTGGTGGTGGAGCTGATCGCGGAGACGGTGGACCGCGAACGCACCGCGCCGGCTCGCGTCCACCTCCTGCGCGACGATGAGGGCGCCACGCGGCTGCTCGGGCTGGAGCGCGTCGAGGAGAGCGGGTCATGAGCGGGGGTCGCCGCCGCGTCGCTCGATGGGCGTCCCTCTGCGCCATCCTCGCGGTCGCGCTCGCGTCGTGGGCGTCCGCCGACGCGGGTCCGCGCGCGCCGTCACTGGAGGCCGACACCTGGCCCGCCGCGCCCGCCCTGGGCGAGCCGACCCCGAGCCTCCCACCGTTCCGCGACCCGGACGCGCGGAGGCCCGTCCCCGACTACGACGGCCTCCCGCCGCGCGACCCCGATCCGCTGGACCTCGCGCTCGCGTTCCCGAGGGCGCTCATGCGCCCCGTCCACCTGCTGCTCGAGCACGGGATGCGCCGCCCCCTCCGAGAGCTCGTCACCGCCGTGGAGAAGACCCGCTTCTGGGAGTGAAGGCGGGTTGACGCGGGGAACCCCGAGGTGCCACGTCCTGAGGCGTGGCGCACATCCCGCTGATCGACGAGCTGGCGTTGCTCGCGGCCGTCGCGGTCCTGACCGCGCTCGTGCTCGCGCGCCTGCGGCTCCCGCCGGTCAGCGGGCTGATCGCGGCGGGGGTGCTGCTCGGTCCCTTCGGGCTGAGCCTCATCCGCGAGCGCGAGGCGATCGACGTGCTGAGCGAGGTCGGCGTCGTCTTCCTCCTGTTCACGGTCGGCCTCGAGTTCTCGATCACCAAGCTCCGGAACATCTGGCGGCTCGTCTTCGTCGGCGGGTCCCTCCAGGTGGCTCTGACCCTGGCCGCCGTCGCCGGCTTCGCCTCGTGGCAGCTCGGCGTCGATCCGCGCGCCGCGGTGGTCTACGGCTGCGTCTTCGCGCTCTCCAGCACCGCGATCGTGCTGCGCCTGCTCACCGATCGGCGAGAGCTGGACGCGCCCCACGGCCGCCTCATCGTCGGCGCCCTCATCCTCCAGGACCTCTGCGTGGTGCCGATGGTCCTGATCATCCCGCTCCTCGCGGCGGGCACGGGGCCGGTCGAGCTGGCCTCGAGCGTGGGCTGGGCGCTCGGCAAGGCGGCGCTCGTGGTCATCGCCGTGGTCCTCGTGGCGCGCTTCGCGGTGCCGCGGCTGCTGTTCGCGGTGGACGCGAGCCGGAGCCGGGATCTGTTCCTCCTCGCGGTGCTGGGCGTCTGCATCGGCACCGCGTGGCTCACCTCGCAGGTCGGCCTGTCCCTCGCCCTCGGCGCCTTCCTCGGCGGCATCGTGGTCGCGGACACGGAGTTCGGCCACCGCGCGATGAGCGACGTGCTGCCGCTGCGGGACGCGTTCGTCAGCGTGTTCTTCATCTCGCTCGGCATGCTGCTCGACGTCGGCACGGTGATGGCGGAGCCGCTCGCGGTGCTCGGCCTCTTCCTCGCCTTCGTCGTGGGCAAGGGCGTCATCGCGTTCTCGGTCGCGCTGATGATGCGCTTCCCACCGCGCGTCGCCTGGCTGACCGGCATCGGGCTCGCGCAGTTCGGCGAGTTCGGCTTCGTCCTCCTCCGGGTCGCGGAGACGCACGACGCGGTCGATCCCCACGCGCTCTCCCTCCTGCTCACCGCAGGCGTGCTGAGCATGCTGGTCACCCCCCTGCTCGCGCGCATGGCGCCGCGCTTCACGGCGGGCGAGAAGCTGCTCGCGCCGCTCGAGCGCCTCCTCCGCGTGGCGACGCAGCCGGACCAGGAGCAGAGAGGAGAGGCGCTCCGGGACCACGTGGTGATCATCGGCTACGGCGTCTCCGGGCGCCTCCTCGCCGACGCCCTCGAGGCGTCGGGGCGCGAGCACCTCGTCATCGAGCTGAACGCCGAGGTCGTGCGCCGGCTCCGCGGCACCGGCGTGCCCATCAGCTACGGCGACGCCAGCAGCGTCGAGGTGCTCCAGCACGCCCACCTGGAGCGCGCCGCGGCGCTCGTGGTCACCATCGCCGACCCCACCGCCACGCCGCGCATCGTCGCCGCGGCGCGCGCGCTCAGCGCGGAGCTGCCCATCCTGGTCCGAGCGCGGTACCTGGAGGACGTCAAGTACCTTTACGGCGCGGGCGCGGTGCCGGCGGTCGAAGAGGTGGAGGTCGGCATCGAGCTGGCCATGCGGGTGCTCCGCAAGCTCGGCCTGCCGCGCAACCTCATCGAGACCCAGCTCAACGAAGCCCGCCGGCGCACGATGGAGAGCGACCGCAGCCCGCTCCGGGCCGCGCCGAGCCTCGCCCACGCCGACCCGAGGGGACACGTCCGGGTCGACGCCCTCGCCATCGAGGCGGGCGCGCCCGCGGTGGGCAAGACGCTGGTCGAGCTGGCGATGCGTAAACACACCGGCGCCCTCGGCGTGGCGCTCGTCCGCGGGGGCGAGGTATTGCAAGACGATCTGCCCGAGCAGGCGCTGCGGCCGGACGACATCCTCTACCTCGCGGGCTCGACCGAGGCGATCCTGCGCGCGCAGACGCTCCTGCTGGGCCCGGAGCCGGCGGAGGATCAAGGCGAGGGGCGCACGGTGATCTGAACGCGGCCCGGCGCGCCGGGGCGGCCGTCGGGGCCGTCGGGCCCGGGCGCGCCGTCGACGCCGTCGGCGCCGTCCTGGCCGGCCGGCAGCTCGACCTGCTCGTCCCCTTCACCGCACGTGGCCGCGCTCCCGCCGCGTCCACCCCGCCCTCCCGCGCCGCCCGCGCCGCCTCGACCGCCCGGCCCGGCCGCGCCGCCCGGAGCGCGCATGGTCGCCTCGAGCGTCCGCTCCATCCGCGCGCAGTCCTCCGGCTTGCAGAGGCCGCGCACCACCAGGAGCCCTCCCGGCCCGCCGTCTCCTCCGGGTCCGCCCGCGCCGCCGTTGCCGCCCGGGCCGCCCGCCTGTCCCGCGGTCGCCGCGGTGTTCGGGCAGCTCGCGTTGCGGCCGCTCTCGCCGTCGCGTCCGCCCGCGCCAGCCGGCCCGTCCTGACCGGGGCTCCCGCTGCCGCCCGCCGCGAGGACGCGGAAGGCGTCGAGCGCCTCCGGCTCCACCACCGCGTAGCGCGGCGCGCCGCCGGACGAGGCGGCGACGATGACGTTCGCGCCCGTCGCGTCGACCGACACCTCCACGCGTGGCCCGGGCGCGCCGTACCCGGGCTGGAAGACGAGCGCGCCGTCGGTGCGGAAGCGCAAGGCCCACGCCGTCCGCGCGACCTCGCCGCCGCGGAAGAGGATGGGGAGCGCGAGGCTGTCACCACCGCGCGCGAGCTCGAGCACCGTGTCGATCGGCACGCGCTCGGCGAAGTGGAAGCGGCCGTCCTGCCCCTGGATCACGAAGTCGACCCCGAGGCCCATCTCCGCGGGATCGATGCACGGAGAAGGATCGAGCTCTTCGGGAGGCGCGCACACCGAGACGGGGCGCGCGAAGCCCGGGACCCGGAAGCGCACGAGGCCACGGAGATCGAGCGCGGGGACCGGGCCCGCCTCCTCCTCGCGCGCGCGGTAGCCCAGCAGCGTGGCCTGCTGCGCCGAGACGTCCTGTCGCAGCACGAGCCCGAGCACGGGGAACGCGGGCTCGTCGAGCTGGGCCAGCGCGGGCGGACCCTCGATCTGGAGCGCGTTGCGGCCGGTGGCGAGCACCCGCGCCTCCACCTCGGCCGCCTGCGCGCGGAGCTCCGTGAACTCGGAGAGGCGGATGCGAACCCGCACGAGCCGGCGGCGGGCCTCCTCGCGGAGCGTCGGATCCGGGAGGCGGCGGCTGTAGACCACCAGGCTCCCTTCGTCCGACTCCTCCACCAGACGATCGAGCGCGGCCTCGGTGATGGGCGCTCCGCTCGGGGTCAGGCCGTGCTCGAGGTAGAGCACGCTCATCAACGCGGCGTGATACTGGCTGCCCGTGTGGGTCGTGTGCGGCGCGGCCGCGCGCAGCCGGTCTTCGATCTCCGCGATGAGCTCGGGGCTCGGCGAGGTGCCGGCCGGGCGCTCGTCGTACAGGCGCCGGATCGCGTCGAGCTGGGCGAGGATCTCACCGTCCCGCTCCAGCTCGCTGTAGGCGATCCGCTCCGCGTAGCGCTCGAGCAGCCGGTTCACCACGTGCGCGCCGAGGCTGGGCGGGAGCACACGGAGCAGCGCCTGCACGCACGCCTCCCACGGCTCGACGCGGACCCCGCGCCCGATCCCGTCCACGAGGTCCTCGAGCTCCCGCTGATTCGGCAAGACGACGTACGGACCGTACTCACGGGGCGCGCACACGGCGGGGTCCGCGTCGGCCTGGCGCAGGTACGAGACGAGGCCGTGTCCGCTGGCGATGCGCGCGACCGTCTGCTCGCTCATCGGCAGGCGGTAGTTCTCGTGCCGCCGGACCCGCGGGTGACAGGCGGAGAGCAGCGCGAGCGACACGATCACCGCCGCGCGCATCAGAGCGCCTCCAGCACCAGGGACGCGCCCAGCTCCGCGCCGGGCGCCCCGAATCGCAGGTGCAGGCGGGCCTGATCGTAGCGCGGAGGCGCGCCCACCGGCGCGTCGTAGATCACGTGCTCCTCGGGGGTCAGCGCGCCGATGACGAGCATCACCAGCCCCGCCGCCTGCGCGATCCCGTCGATGACCATGAACGGCGCCAGATCGTTGGAGGGCGCGCCGCCGAGCGCGTCGGTCGCGGCGAGCCAGGGCCCGACGAGGGGAATGATCGCGTAGCCCCGGTCCTCGGCGAGGCCCGCGAACGAGAACGCGAAGCTGAGCGCGAAGACCGTGATGCCGGCGCCGAAGAGCGGGTTGGCGGAGCGCTCCAGCTCGCCGCCGGGGCGAATGGGGCCGCCGCGGTAGCTCTCGCGGCGCTGCTCCCACTGCGCGTCCTCCGCGGGCGGCGCCTCCCACGCGTACGCGCGCTGCTGCGCGGCGCAGGGCGACGCGTGGAGACAGGCCGCGATCAGAGCAGCCGTCAGAAGAGGACGCGAGAGGAGGGTGCGCATGCACCGCAGACCATACCCGCTCCGCGCTGGCTCGGTCGCGCCGGGCGGCGCCTCGCCGGGCTGCTAAAGGGACTCCATGATCCGCACAGCCCTGATCACCGGCGCGTCGAGCGGCATCGGCGCGGCGCTCGCCCGAAAGCTCGCCGAACGCGGCACCGAGGTCGTGCTCGCCGCGCGGCGCGAGGACGCTCTCCGCGAGGTCCAGGCGTCGCTCCCACGCTCGGCGCGCGTGGAGGTGATGGACGTCTCCAGACCCGACGACGCGGCCGCGGCGATCCGGAGGCTCGACGAGCAGGTCGGAGGGCTCGATCTCGTGGTCGCCAACGCCGGGGTGGCCGGGCTCCGCTGGGCGGGGGAGCTCGACTGGGAGAGCTGCGCCCCGATGATCGACGTGAACGTGCGCGGCGCGATCGCGACCCTCACCGCGGTGCTCCCGCGCATGGTCGAGCGCCGCCGGGGCCACCTGGTCGGGATCTCGAGCATGGCCGCCTATCGCGGCTTGCCGCACAACGCGATCTACAGCGCGACGAAGGCGTGCCTCAGCACGTTCCTGGAGAGCCTGCGCGTCGACCTGGCCAGGACCGGGGTGCGCGTGACCGACGTGCGGCCCGGCTTCGTGCAGACCGCGATGACGGCGCAGGCCGATCACGCCAAGCCGTTTCAGATGGACGCCCGCGCCGCCGCCGCGCGGATCGTGCGCGCGATCGACCGAGACGCGGCGGTCGCGGCGTTCCCCTGGCAGACGGCCGCGCTCGTGCGGTCACTCACGCTGCTCCCCGCGCGCGCCTACGGCATCGTGGGTCGGCTCGCCCGTCCGCCTCGACAATCGCGGTGAGATCGGGCAAGCATGAGCGGTGCAGCAGCGCGTCACCTGGCCCGACGCGGTCGCGCACCAGCAAGTCGCCACCCAGCTCCTGGAGAGTACGTGAGCCTGGAAGAGAGCGGGTCCCGAGCAGACGATAGCCGCTCCCGAACGAGCATCAGCGCGCAGCGCCTCGCGGCGCAGCTCCTCGACGACGAGGACATGGCGTTCCTCGATGGGCTGCAGAAGGCGGGGCTGCTCGAGCACCTCGACGAGGAGGAGCTGCTCCGCATCGCGAGCGAGGTCGAAGAGAGCGACGGCGAGCGGCGGCGGGTGGATCTCCTCGCCCTCTACTACGCGGCGGCGGGCGACGACGAGGTGTCGGAGACGCGCCGGCTGGCCGATCGATACTTCCTCCAGAGCGTGGGGGAGCCGGCGACCGCGTCCGGGCTCGTCGATCGCCTCGCGGTGCTCACGCCCGAGCTGGGCAAAGTGGAGCTGGAGCGGATCGGCGGGGGCGACGACGGCCCGCTGGTCCTGCGCGCGGGGGGTCACTTCAGCGCGGTCCTCGACGACTACGAGGAAGAGACGGACACCGAAGAATACGATCTGTCCGAGGCAGAGCAGCGCCAGGGCGGCGTCACGATGGTCACGGTGCGCGGCCTGGTGCGCGCGCTGAACGTCCTGCTCGACCGCCACGACGTGCGCGAGCGGCTGGTCTCGCTCCGCGGTGACGAGGAGCGCGAGGTCTACGTCGCGCTGGGCGTCGCCGAGGCCGCCCAGCTGGCGCGCGCCGGCTTCCTCGAAGACGAGAACGCCGAAGACATGATGGAGCTGGCCGCCTGGTGAGCGGGTGAACGGGTGAGCGCGCGCCGCCGCGCCCGTTGGAGCACCTCTCGAGCTCGCTCCCGTCGTATGACCGCTCGCTTCGACGCCGCGCCGCTCGGGCGCAATCGGCCACCGCGAAGGGCTCGCCGAGCGCCCGCGGGACGGGGCCAGGCGCCAGGAACGGTGTTGGCGTTTGGCCGCCGATGTGGGAAGTGTGAGAGCTGAACGATGGCGCAGATCGGCGAATACGAGCTGCTCGGGCCGATGGACTCCGACGGCGCGGTCGACTCGGCCCCCGTCCGCACCTCGGGCGGCGCGACCGGCCAGCTCCGGATGCTCGCGGAGGGGGTCGCGCTCATCGACGCCACGGTCGACCGCTTCAGCGAGGAGATCGCGAAGCGCGAAAAGGTCAGCTCCAGCGGGCTCACGACGCTCCTCGGCTGGGGTCTCGCGCCTCGGCCTCACGTGGTGGAAGACCACGCCGGCTCGGTGACGCTCCGCGCGCTGCTGGAGGACGGCAAGGGCAAGCTCTCCCACCCGATCGCGGCCACCGTCGCGGCCGCGGTCGCGCGGGTGCTCACGAGCCTCGAGGCCGGCGAGCTGCCCCACGGCGGGCTGAGCCCGGAGTCCATCCGGATCGGCGGCGACGGCGCGGTCCGGATCGCCGACCTCGCGTTCGGTCGGCTCGTCGCCGACCACGCGGCCTCGGTGACGCTCGTGCTCCAGAAGACCGTGGACTACCTCTCGCCCGAGCAGGCGAAGTCACTCCAGGTCACGCCGGCGAGTGATGTCTTCGCGCTCGGAGCGATCCTCTACGAGGCGCTCGTCGGCAAGACTCCTTTCGCGGCGCCCACGCCGCTCGCCCGCAGCTTGAAGCTCTCGATGGGCAACTACGAGAAGCTCGACGCCGCCGCGCCGGACGCGCCCGCGCCGCTGCGTCAGCTGGTGACGGCGATGCTCTCGAGCACGCCGACCGCGCGACCGGCCGCGGAGGAGGTGCAGCGGACGCTCACGAGCTTGCACGACGGGGTCGCGCTCGAGGAGCTGCGCGACCGCGTGCAGCGTCTGCTGCGCGGCGATGCGCCGGCCGCCGCCCCCGTCGCCGCCGCCCCCGCCGCACCCGCAGCGCCCGCCGCGTCCACGCCCGCCGCTCCTGGTCCCCAGCCCCCGGGTCCGCCCTCGGTGTCGGGCCCCGGGCCCGCGCCTGTGGGTCCGCCGCCTTCGCCCTTCGGCGCGCCGCCCGCGGCCGCACCCACCCACGCGCGTCCCGCAGCCCCGCCTCCCGCCGCAGCCCCGCCTCCGGCCGCAGCCCCGCCTCCAGCCGCAGCCCCGCCTCCAGCCGCAGCCCCGCCTCCAGCCGCAGCCCCGCCTCCAGCCGTGTCGGGCCACGCCGCGCCGCCGCCCGTCTCGCCGCTGGGAGTCCCGGACTACTCGGCGCGCGACGACGAAGACGACTTCGACGCGGGGCCGACCATCGCGTCCGCGGGGCTCTCCGATGGCCTCGAGGGCTGGCGCGACGACACGAACGAAGCCGGGCCGTTCGACGGCCTCGAGCCGACCGATCCCCTTCAGGCCCAGGATCCGGCGCCGGGCGCCCGGACGGACGCAGAGAGGGCGCTGCCCGCCGGGACGTTCGGCGATCCGGACGGCGAGGACGTGCCGCGGACCGTGGTGCTCGGCGAAGCGCAGCTCCGCGACAGCCACCGGGAGCGGGCGGCCACGCAGCCGATGGCGCCGCCGCCCGAGGCCCTCGGATACACGCCGCCGCCGGCCGCGTACCAGCCGATGCCGCCGACGCCCTACGCGCCACCGAGCCCCGCCGCCCAGGCGCCGACCCCGGCGCCGATGCAGGCGCAGACCCCGCCCACGCGGCGCGACGATCGCGGCGCGATCTTGCTCTACGTCGGCATCGCCGTCGGCGCGTTCTTCCTGCTCGGGCTCGTGCTCGCGCTCGCCATCACGCTGGCGAGCTGAGCGCTCACGCGGACGTGCGGAAGGGGCCGGTGGCCACGTGGCGCCGCTTGCCCGCCTGCGGGGACTGGTTGCCGAAGCCGGTCGCGATCACCGCGCCGAGGCCGGCGAAGATCGCGATCATCACGACGAGCATGCCGACCTTCGGCACCAGCCCCACCACGAAGAGCACCGCGACCCCGACCGCGAGCTGCGCCACCGGACGATCCTTCAGGAACGCGAAGGGCAGGACGCTCCCGATCCACCAGGCGCTCGTGGACCAGCCCATCCAGAGGCCCACGAAGAGCAGCGCCCCCAGGACGACCGTGGCCGGCAGGCCGATCAGCGTGATGGCAAAGACGACCATCAGCACCACCCCACAGAGCACCCCGAGCAGACCGCCCAGCGCGCTCCTCAGGGGACGCGAGGCGAGCTCGCTGCGGAGGTTCGAGAACCGCTTCGCCCCGGTGCCGAGCATCACGAGCCCGAGCAGGAAGAGCAGCACGTTCCAGAGCGCCCAGCGGAAGAAGCTCGGGCCGGTTCCGTCGCCCTTCTCGAGATCTGCGCGCGGCGCCGAGTCGGTCTCGCAGTCGTCGCTCGTGAGCATCTCGCCGTGCACGACGGCGCCGTCCGCCATCTCGATCTCCCCGCCCATGGCGTTGAGGTCCCCGTGCACGCGGGCGCTGTCGCTCAGCTCGATGTCGCCGCCCATCGTGATGACGTTGCCGATGACCTCACCGAAGATCTCCGCGTCGCCGCCCATCGTCACCACGTCGCCGTAGGCGCGACCTCGCACCTCGGCGTCGCCGCCCATGGTGACCACGTCGCGGACCTGCTCGTCCTCGCGCACCTCGACGTCGCCGCCGAAGTTGATGCGGTCGGAGACGCCCGCCGGCGCCGGCGGGATCGGGGGCGCTGGAGGCGCCACAGGCGCGACGGCGGGCCCGTGGGCCGCCGGTTCGACGAACATGTCCGGGATCCTCAGCTCGGCGGGCGGCGCGACCTCCTCCGCCGGAGCCGGCGCGGGGCGGACCGTGATCAGGCTCGCGCTCGGCCGCACGACGACCGCCAGCTCGCCGAGGAGCGCCTCCACGACCTCGCCGAGGGGGGCGTCCTGCACATGAAGGGTGACCGGCGGGTCCTCCTCGAGTCGCACCACCACGCCGAGCCCCGCGGAGGCCGCCGCCTGTCGCAGCGCCTCGCTCGTGGGCTGGTCGGTCACGTCGACGCTGACCCGAGGCTCCGGATCCGGCCACTCGCCGTCGACCTGGTAAGCGTGGGCCGCGCCCGGGAGCGCGCCGAGCGCGAAGAGCGCCACGCCGAGCGCCGAGGCGAGCGGGCCCAGCCCCGTGATCTTGCGGTGCCCGAGGAGCAGCCGCATCGGCATCGCGAGCAGCGCGACCACCACCAGGCCGATCACCGAGACGACCATCCAGCCGCCGGGCACCGTCGCCTCGACGAGGCTGTCGACCGCGCGCCAGAGGCTGATGAGCTGACCGCCCGCCGACGCGACGCCTCCCCACGAGGCGGTCGAGGGCAGGGAGAGGACCGCGAGCGCGGCCGCCGCGAGCCCGCCCATGCCGGCGCCCCACCAGAGGCTGCGGCGGCTCGGCGCGGGGGACAGCTCGTCCGGCGCCTGGAGCATCGCCTGGGCGATCATGCCGTCGAGATCATCGAGCTCCGGCATCGCGCGGCGGAGCGCGAGCGAGGCGTCCATGGCCCCGTGCCGCTCCAGCTCGACGCGCGCCGCGCACTCCGCGCACTCGTCGAGGTGGTCGAGCAGCGCGTCGGAGACGAGGTCGTCGCGACCCGTGGCCAGCGCCTCGAGCGCCAGCTCGTCCAGGTGCGCCAAGGGGGGGTGCGCCTCGGGGGGAGCGCTCACGCGTCCGCCTCCTGCAGCGCGGCGCGCAGCCGCTTTCGCCCGCGGTGGAGCCAGGTCATCACGGTGCCGATCGGCACCTCGAGGGTCGTCGCGATCTCCTCGTAGGTCGATCCGTGCACGTGGTAGAGCACGACCGCGAGCCGCATCTTCTCGGGCAGGGTCTCGAGCGCCTCCGCCAGCCGCTGCGACTCGATCCGGGCCAGCGCCACCCGCTCCGGGCCCGGCGCCTCGGACGGGACCCAGCCCGTCGCCTCGTCTCCGTCGGCCACGAAGGTGCGCCGCTCGAGGCCCCGGCGGCGCAGCCGGTCGCGGCAGACGTTCCGGGTGACGGTCAGCGCCCAGGTGCGGAAGGAGCCGCGCTCCGGGTCGAACTTCTCGATGACCGTGACGATCTTCTCGAGCGCCTCCTGGGTGGCGTCGCGCGCGTCGTCTCGCCCGGCCACGAACCGGCAGACGTCGTGGATGGCGCGCGCGTGCTCACGGAGCAGCGCCTCGAGCGCTCGCCTGTCGCCTCCCCCCGCGCGCTGTTCGAGCGACGTCTCGATGCCGGTCCTCCGCTCGGCGGAGTATGCCGGGCTCGCGGGGGCGCTCATCCAGTGAAGGGGAAAGAACATCGGGTCGGTGGCGGGTTGGGCTGCGGGCACGGGTCCATACGGGCGTGATGAGAGGATATTTCGGCGCATCCTCGGACGCTCGCCCTCCCCTACGGGAGACCCTCGGCTCGTATTTCACTGCGATCTCGACCTCGGGAACCTTCCCGGCCAGATGGCGTCGGCTCGTGAGGTATCCTCGCGCCCGGGGGCACCAAGCTCGGGCGGGGAGCCCGGGTCGGAGCAGGCGCGCCGCCCGGGTTCGGGACCGCGCGACAGGGGAGCAGGATGAGAGCAGGCACGTTCGGGGCGATCGCGATGCTCGCGGTGGTCGGGTGCGGCGGCGGCGTGAGCGACGAGGTCGATGGGACCGTCGCGACCGTCGTCCCGGTGCGAGGCGAGACGCAGGTGGCCGGCGAGGCCGCCGCGGCGGTGACGCGGGCCTCGGCGGAGGACGCGGTCGAGGCGGGCGAAGGCGCGCTGACCCGGGTTCGGCTCGACGAAGGTCCGCAGCTGCTCCTCGACGCGGGGGCGTCGGTGACCCTGCGCGGCGAGGGCGTGATCGATCTGGGCGCGGGCCGCGTGTTCGTGGAGGTCGGGGCCCGTGAGCAGCTCGAGATCCGCGCCGAGCGGGGCGCGCTGAGGGCGTCGGACGCGTCCTTCTCGGCCGTGATCGAAGACGGCCGGCTCCAGGCCTATGTGGTCCGGGGCGAGCTGGCCTGGTCGCGTGGCGAGGGCGAAGACGCCGAGCGGGGCCTCGCGGCCGCGGGCGAGACGCTCCACCTCGGCGACGACGTCCGGACCGAGGCGACCACGCTCTGGCAGGACTGGACCGGCGGCCTCGCGCGGCCAGGGCCTCAGGACACCAACGGCCCCCGTGGGGTGGGCACGCTCGAGGCCCGAGTCCCGGACGAGGTCGGGCTCGCGCGCTGGCCGCTCGTGGTGCGGCGCCTCGACGTGCGCGTGCGGGTCGAGGGCGACCTGGCCGTGACCGAGGTCGACCAGCTCTTCTTCAACCCGGCGAGCGAGACGGTCGAGGGGCTCTACCGGATCGCGGTGCCCGACGGCGCGGTGCTCCAGCGCTTCGCGGTCGATCGCGACGATCGCCTGGTCGACGGCTACGTGCGCGAGAAGGCGCAGGCCCGCCAGGCGTACGAGCAGCAGGTCTACCGCGGCTCCACCGAGGACCCGGCCCTGCTCGAGTGGGACGCGCCCGGCCACTACCGCGCGCGCATCTACCCCATCCAGCCCGGCGAGACGCGCCGCATCGTGATCCGCTACGCCGAGTGGCTGCATCCGCCCGCAGGCGGCGAGGCGCGGCTCTACCGCTACCCCATGGCTGGCGGCACCCGGGCCCCGCACATCCAGGAGATGTCCATCAGCGTCGACGTGCGGAACGCCGGCGCCGAGGAGGTCCGCGCGGGCATGGGCGCGGTGGTCGAGGACGGCGCGGTGCGCATCCGGCGCAGCGACTTCCGGCCGCGCTCCGACTTCTGGCTCGAGCTCGTCAGGGGAGAAGGCGCGACCCAGCGCGCATGGACCGCGGCGTACATGCCTCCCGCCCGCGCCCCGAACACGCCGGCCATGCCCAACGAGGCGGACGAGCGGGCCTTCTTCTACCTGCCCCTCGTCCTGCCGACCTCGCTCGGCGGCGAGAGCGCGGAGGCGATCGACCTGGTCGTGCTCGCGGACGTCTCGGCGGCGACCGATCGCAGCCACCTCGAGCTCGGCCGGAGCGTGGTCGAGTCGCTGACCGCCCACCTCGGACCCGAGGACCGCGTGGCCGTGGTGAGCGCCGACCTGAGCATCCGCTCGGTGGTGGACGGCGAGGACGCCGTGCTCGGCGAGGCGACGCCCGAGCGCGTCGAGCGGCTGCTGGACGGGCTGGCGCGCGTGCCGGCGGGCGGCGCCACGGATCTGGGCGCGGCGCTCGCGGAGGCCGCGGCGCTGCTCGACCCGGCGCGGGCCGGCGCGGTGATCTACGTGGGCGACGGCACGCCGACGGTGGGCGAGCTCCAGGCCCGCGGCCTCCTCGAGCGCCTCGCGCGCCTGCCCGACCCGCTGCGGCTCTACGCGGTCGCGGTCGGCAGCGACGCCAACCTCGAGCTGCTCGAGACGGTGACCCGCGGCGGCGGCCTCGCGATGCGGGTCGAGGAGCGCAGCCAGGCGGCGGACGCGGCCCTCGAGGTGCTCGCCCACGCGAGCCGCCCGATCGCGCACCACGTCACCGTCGACCTCGGCGACGGCATCGAGAACGCGTTCCCGCGCGTCCCGATGGACGCCGTGCTCGGCGAGGTCTTCCCCGTAGTCGGCCGCGTGCGGGACGGCGCGCCGAGCGAGATCACCGTCACCGGCGTCATCGATGGGGCCGAGTTCACCGAGACCATCGCGCTCGAGGTCGGCGAGACCGAGGCGACGACGGATCTGCGCCTGCGCTGGGCCGCGGAGCGGCTGCGGCAGCTCTTGCTCGACGGCGCGGGCCGCGAGGAGGTCGCGGAGCTGGGCACCCGCTACGGCCTGATCACGCCCTTCACGAGCTACTACGTGCCGAGCCGGCGCGAGATCAACCAGATGGGCGCGGCCGCGCTCCAGCACATCGACCGGCCGCTGCTCCCGGTGGGCGGGCCCCAGCGGAGCGCGGCGGCGTCGGTGATCACCGCCATCGCGCTCGGACCGCTCTCGATCATGGGCTGCCTCTCGGCGGGGGAGGACGCGCCGCCGGCCGAGGGCGACTTCGGCGGGGTGCCCGATCGGACGGCCGAGATGGTCCTCGAGCCCTCGAGCCAGAACGCCCCCGCGCCCGAGACCGGGGCCGAGTCCATGGCCGAGATGGAGGAGATGGCCGACGAGGAGATGGCGGAGGAGGTCGCGGCCGCCGCGCCCGCCAGGCCCCAGGCCACCGAGCGCGCGCGCCGTGAGGCCAGCCCGGTGATCGACGCGTGGGACGCGCCCGGGGGGACCGCGACGGCGGAACCGAACGCGCCGCTCGCCGGGATCGACGGAGTCGGTGGCGAAGGAGGGAACATCGACTCCGACCTCCAGGCCCAGCTCGGCGCCCTGGGTTACTACGCGGGGCGCGACGACGCCCTGAACGGCAACACGGCCGGCGACACGTCCGGGTTCGGCGGCCTCGGCCTGCGCGGCAGCGGCCGCGGCGGCGGCGGCACGGGCGAGGGCACGATCGGGCTCGGCAACCTCGGGACCATCGGACACGGCGGCGGCGGCGGATCGGGCAGCGGCTACGGTCGGGGCGCGCAGGAGCGGCGCGTGGGCTCGGTGCCCCGGATCCGGACCGGCGACGCGGACGTGCGCGGCGCGCTGTCCCGCGAGGTGATCCGGCGGGTGATCCGTCGCCACATCAACGAGGTCCGCTTCTGCTACGAGCAGGGGCTGAACCAGCGCCCCGATCTCGAGGGACGCGTCAACGCCCGCTTCACGATCTCGAGCTCGGGCGCGGTGCTGAACCCGTCCATCGCCGACAGCACGCTCGGCGACACGCAGGTCGAGCAGTGCATCGTCGGCGCGCTGGGCCGCTGGACCTTCCCGTCCCCGGACGGCGGCGGCTCGGTCTACGTCAGCTATCCGTTCACGCTGACGGGCGGCGGCGGCAGCAATACGACGCACGTGGTGACGCGGGTCGTGAACACGGCCAGCCACCAGCGCCGCCGCTGCAGCGACGCGGCGGACCTGAGCCTGGACGACCGGCGCGCGCTCTGGCGCGAGCGGCTCGGCGCGGAGGGCAGCGCGCACGGCTGGGTGCGGCTCTACCGGCACGCGATCCGCGACTGCGAGGCGCGCTCGTGGCGGGACCGCCGCGCCTTCCTCGGCCTCGTGCTGGGGCGCGCGGGCACGGTGTCGAACATGGTCGATGTCTACCGCCTCCTGAGCGACGCGTCGGGCCGGAGCTTCGTGCGCGGCCAGGTGCTCCGCCGGGTCCGCACGCCGGAGGATCTGCGCCAGGTGCGCCAGGCCTTCCTGACCGGCAGCGAGATCGACTGGGAGCTCGTCGAGCAGATCCTCGACCGCGCGCCCAACGAGGCGGCGAAGGTGCGCGCCCTGCGGCGGCTGACCTGGCAGTACCCGGACAGCTTCGAGCTGAAGCTGCGCCTGCTCGCGCTCCTCGAGCGCAGCGCGCGCGCGCCGGAGGCCAAGCGCCTCGCCGACGCGATGCGCGCCGACCCGCTCGCCGACCCGGGCGTGCGCACGGCGATCGGCGAGATGTTCCTCCGCATGGACGAGCCCGACGAGGCGCGCCGCGTCTTCAGCGAGATCGTCGAGTTCGCGCCCCTGGACGAGCTCGCGCGGCGCCGCCTGGGCGACCTCTACCGCGCGCACGGCTGGCACGAGGACGCCTACCGCCAGTACCAGACGCTGGCCGAGATCCGGCCCGACGATCCGACCACGCTGCTCCTGCTCGCGCAGGCGGCGGCGGGGGCCGGGCGCGTCGACGAGGCGCTGCGGCTCGAGCGGCGGCTGATGCAGACCGCGGAGCCGGGCGCGTCGCAGGGCGTGGCCCGGACCGCGCTGCTCTGGTCGAGCGTGCGCTACGCGCGCCTCAAGCAGGCGGGCGGAGACGAGGAGCGGCTGCAGCGGCTCGAGCGCCGCCGACGCCAGAGCGGGATCCTGCGCGAGGCGGGCGATCTCCGGGTCACCCTGGTCTGGTCGCACCCCGACGCGCAGCTCGGCCTCTGGGCGGGCTTCCCCGGGCTGAGCCCCTCGCGGCCCACCGACCTCTCCCCCGAGTTCGGCCTCGAGGCGTTCCACCTCGACGAGCAGGAGGCGGGCACCTACCGGTTCGAGGTCCGGCGCATGGCGTCGGAGGACGAGCTGACGGAGGTGGACGCGCAGCTCGTCGTCGTCTGGAACGAGGGCGAGGACGACGAGCGGATCGAGCTGGTCGACCTCCACTTCGACCCCTCTCACGACGCCTACACGTGGACCCTGACCGGCACCGATCTGACGGAGATCCGATGAAGCGCGCTTCCGTATTCCTGGCCCTCCTCCTCGCCGCTTGTGGGAGCGACCACGACCCGGCCCCCACCGTCGCCACCGCGGAGGTGATCCGCGGCGGCTTCACCCTCGAGCGCGACGGCGACGCGGAGCGGGTGATCGACACCGCGCGGGTCGAGGAGGGCGCCGAGGCGGCGACGGCCGAGGACGGCCGCGGCGGGCTCCGGCTCGACTCCGGCGCGTGGATCCTCTTCGACCACGACACCCGCGGCGCCGTGCAGCTCGCGAGCTTCACGCTGCGCGAGGGGCGCGTCTGGGTCGACGCCTCGAGCGCGAACGAGACCACCATCGAGACCGAGCACGGCTCGGTGCGCGCGAGCAACGCGACCTTCGCGGTGGAGCTCACCAGCGAGGGGGCGGCGGTCTACTGCGGCTCGGGCGAGCTGACCTTCGTGAGCGAGGGCGGCAGCGATCGCATGAGCCAGGGCGAGCGCGTGCTCCTGGCCGGGAGCGCCGAGCCGCAGGTCGAGCCGGCCGATCTCTGGGACGACTGGACGGGCGGACTCGCCGATCCGGGCCGGAGCCGTCACCCGCGCGCCACGCACCTCGGGGTGCTCGCGGGGCGCCGGACCGACCAGAACGGCGAGGCGCGCACGCCGCTGCCCATCCGCGCGCACGAGGTGACCGTCACGCTCAGCGGCGACCTCGCGACCACCGACGTCACGCAGACCTTCTTCAACGCGCGGAGCGACACGCTCGAGGGCGAGTGGGTGATCCGCCTGCCCCGCGGCGCGATCGTGCAGTCCTTCGCCATCGACCAGGGCAACGGCTTCCAGGAGGCGGTGGTCAACGCGATGAGCGTGGGCTCGGGCTACCAGCTCAGCTGGATGGGCAACCAGGTGCAGGGCGCGAAGCTCGCCTACGACGGCCCGGATCGGCTGCGCGCGCGTGTCTACCCGATCTCGCCTGGCGCGACGGTGCGCGTCCGCTTGCAGTACACGGAGTGGCTGGATCGGCGCGCCGACGCTCGCACCTACGTCTATCCGATGGAGGTGGAGGGCGAGCCCCCGCTCCTCGGTGAGTTCATCTTGCAGGTGAACACCTCGGGCACCGCGATCGGCGGGCTGCGCGCGGGCATGGGCGCCACCGTCGACGACGAGTGGGTCGTGCTGCGCCAGAGCGACTTCCGGCCGCGCGCGGACTTCTACCTCGACCTCTACGACGAGGAGGCGCCGCCGAACGATCAGGTGCGCGCCTACGTGGTGAGCGCGCCGGCCGAGCAGGGCGGCGGGCCCGTGGCGGAGGGGCAAGAGAGCTACGTGCTCTTCGACGTGCCGACCGAGTCGATCGTCGAGGAGGACGACGAGGGGGAGACGCCGCCCCTCGAGCTGGTGATGCTGCTCGACGTCTCGGGCGAGACGGACCCCGAGGATCTCGAGATCGCGCGGGCGGTGGTGGAGGCGGTGCTCCGGCAGGTCACGCCCTCGGACCGCGTGGCCATCCGGCTGGCCGACGTCACGGCGCACGCCCCGGACGGCGCTCCCGAAGGGCTGGTGCCGGCGACCGAGGAGAACCGCGAGGCCTTGCTCGAGAGCATCTCGCGCGTGCACCTCGGCGGCGCGACCGATCTCGGGCGGAGCCTGCGCGACGCGGGTCAGCTCGTCGCAGGCCGGCCGCGCGCGGCGGTGCTCTACCTCGGCGACGGGCTGCCCACGACGGGCGACCTCGACGCGACGGCGCTGCGCGCCACCCTCGCCACCCTCGACGCGCCCCCGCGCTTCTTCGGGCTGGCGATCGGAGACGGCGCGAACCTGGAGCTGTTGCGCCGCCTCTTCGACGGACACGCCTTCCCGGTCGAGGAGCGCACCGAGGCCGCGCGCACCATCATGGGCGTGCTCGCCGAGGCGGCCGCGCCCACCCTGCGGGGCGTCTCCATCGACCTCGGTGAGAACGTGGAGCGCGTCTACCCGCGCCCGCCGATGCTCGTGCAGAACGGCGCGCACCTGCGGCTCGTGGGGCGGCTCGTGGGGCCGATGCCCGAGCACGTGACGGTGCGCGGACACTTCGACGGCGAGCCCTTCGAGCGGCGCCTGGCGGTGATGCGCGACGCGGTGCAGGACGGCGGCGACATCCGGAAGCGCTGGGCGCAGAACCGGCTCGCGGAGCTGGTCGACGAGGACGCGGGGCGCGAGGCGATGGTGGACCTCGGCGTGCGCTTCTCGCTCGTCTCGCCGTGGACCTCGCTCGTGGTCGGCGGCGTGTACGGCGGCACCATCGCGCCGATCACCGGCTTCGATCACGACCCGCTCGCCTACGCGTGGGGCCTGGGCGGCGGCAGCCCGACGGTCACCGCGGCCGAGCTGACGAGCGACGCGGGCGGGTGGCGGCGGCGCCTCGGGCGCGCCGAGGTGGACGTGGCGACAGCGCCGGAGACCACCTGGGTCTCGCGGGTGAGCGACACCGACGAGCCGGCGCCGCGGGCTGGCGGCGGAGACGGCGGCCTGGCGCGCGCCGCGGTGCAGCGCGTGCTCGAGACCCGCGAGTCGGGGCCGCGCGGCTGCTACGAGCGGCGCTCGATCGTGCGCCCGGATCTCTCGGGCGAGATGGTGGTCGAGGTCGAGGTCGGCGCCGACGGGAGCCCGCGCGGGGTGAACATCGTGCGCGAGACGGTCGGCGACGACGACGTGCGCCGCTGCGTGGAGACGGAGATCCGCGGGCTGCCGTTCCCGTCGACCGGCGCGGGCGGCGGCACGGTGACGGTGCGACACACGCTGAGCTTCCAGATGCCCGAGCGCGAGTTCGGCTCGCGGCGCCAGTGCAGCGACGCCTCGCGGCAGGACCTCGAGGTGCGGCGCGGGCTCTGGCGCGAGCGGCTCGCGGCCAACTCGGGCGTGGGCGGCGCGATCAGCGTCTGGCGCGACGCGCAGCGGCAGTGCGAGCTGTCCAACTGGCGCGCGCGCCGAACGCTCCTGCACATGATGATCGGACAGTCCGGCGGCGTTCGAGGCCAGGTCGCGCTCTACCGCGCCTTCCGGGGCAACGCCGCGGTGGCCGACTACCTGCGGCGCGTGATCCTGCGGAACGTGCGCAGCCCGTCCGACGTGGACGCGGTGCGCGCGGGACTCGGGCTCGACGTGCCGGTCGACTGGAGCCTCTTCTCGCGGCTCTGGAAGCAGAACACCGACGCCGACTACCGGCTGCGGCTCGTGCGTCGCTGGCTGGAGGTCGCGCCCGAGGAGATGGATCTCCGCTTGCGATTGCTCAGCCTTCTGGAGCAGACGGACAACCTCGCCGAGGCGCGGCGCGTGGCCCGCGAGCTGCGCGCGGACCCGCTGGCGGACGCGCGGGTGCGCACGCAGGTGGGCGAGTTCTGGCTGCGGCAGGACGACGAGCCCGAGGCGCGACGCGTCTTCAGCGAGCTCGTCGAGCGGACCCCGCTCGATCCCTGGGCGCGGCGACGGCTCGGCGATCTCTACCGCGCGCACGGCTGGGCCGACGACGCCTACCGCGAGTACCGCACGCTCGCGCGGCTCCGGCCCGGGGACGGCGCGGTGCTGCTCTTGCTGGCCCGCGCGGCGGCGGACGGCGGGCGCGTGGACGAGGCGCTGCGGCTCGAGCAGCGGCTGAGCGAGTCGACCGACCCGAGCGTGGACGAGGGCGCGGCCGGCATGGCGCGGCTGTGGACCACGGTGCGGCTCGCGCGGCTGGAGCTCGACGCGGAGAGCGACGAGATGCGGCGGGCCATCCGCCGACGCGAGCGAGAGTCGGGGGCGCTCCGGGATCCGCCCGCGGTCTTCGCCGCGCTCACCTGGCGTCACCCGGACGACCACCCTGAGATGCTCGTGCGCTACCCCAGCACCGACGAGGACGTCGGCTGGGAGGCGGTGGATCTCGGCGGCGAGGAGTTCGGCCTCTACGCGTCGCGCGTGCGCGAGCGGGAGGACGGCGAGTATCTCTTCGAGATCCGGCGCGACGATCGGGACGAGATCCGCGACATCGAGGCGGAGCTGCTGGTCATCACCGGGCTCGGGACCGACGACGAGCAGGTCTCGCGCGTACCCGTGACGCTCTCGCGCGAGACCGAGAAGCGGCGCTTCCGCCTGGAGGGCGCGGCGGTCACCGAGGTCCCGGCGACCTGAGCCGCTCTGCGGGTTTCTGGACCTCCTGGCGCCGAGGGATACAACCGAGCGTGGAGGATGTATGCCGAAGCGTGACGGAGACGAGCTGCCGAAGGGCATCATGGGCGAGCGCCGGCGCGCGCCGCGGGTGCCGGTCGATCTCGACTGCCAGTGCGTGACGGACGAGGACTTCTTCCTCCTCGGGGATCGCGTGGTCGACCTGACGCCGCAGGGCCTCCTGCTGCGCGCGAACGGCGTCGCGGCGAAGCTCGGCGAGACCGTGGTCGTCTCCTTCAAGCCGCCGCGCAGCCACGTGTGGATCGACACCGAGGCGAAGGTGGTGCGGCTCGTGACGGGCTCGCGGCCGGGCGCGCCGGGCATCGGCCTCGCGCTGTCGGATCTCTCCCCGTTCGAGAGGGGGCTGCTCGAGGCGGCGCTCGAGCGCCAGAAGGAGCCCGCCCGTCCCCGCACGCGCCCGAGCTTTCAGCGGGCGCGCTGGGTGCGCGAGGACGCGGTCAAGGCGTCCTCCATCATCCGGCTCACGGCTGGATCGCGGGCGGCGGCTTCGACCGACGCCGCGCCGTGCGTCCGGCCCGTCGTGGTCGTGAAGTAGCACCGACCGGGACCGTCAGGACGGGCCGGCCGGCCGAGCGGCAGACCCGCTCCGCGACGCTCCCGAGCAGGAGCCGGCTCAGGCCGCTCCTCCCGTGGGTCGACACGACGATCAGGTCGGCGTCGATCTCCTCGGCGAAGTCGACGATGCCGTCCGCCGCGCTGGCGCCGATCTGCCCGCGGCCGCGCACGATCGCCGTGCGCACGCGCGTCCCGACCAGAATGCGATCCACCATCGCGTCGAGCGCCTCGTGGGCCGCCTCCTCGAGCACGCGGTGCTCTCGGATGGGCTGCTCCAGCTCGAAGTGCGCCAGCTCCGGGACCCCGAGCACGTGCAGCAGGGTCAGCTCGGCGCCGTAATTCCGCGCCCACTCACCCGCGAGCCGCACCGCCTCTTCGGACGAGCTGGAGAAGTCGGTCCCCACGACGATGCGTTCCATCGAGATGCCCCCTCGAGGTTCAGGTACGCCCGGCACTTGCCCCGCGCCACGTGGGTGAATCACGATCGCGGGATGCGTTCGTTCGTTCTTGCTTGGCTCGTGCTCCTCCTGACCGCCTGTGGCGATGGCTCCGACGGTGACGCGGGCGTGGACGCCTCCGCCGCCATGGACGGCGCGCCGCCTCCCATGGACGCGCCGATGTCGGGCGACGCCTCTCGCCCGGACGCGTTCGTGCCGCCGACCGACGCTGGCGCGTGCCCCGCTCAGGACGTCGCCGAGGGGGAGCCGTGTGGCCCCACCGAAAGGCCCGCGCTGCGATGGCGCTGGGACGGGACCGAGTGCGCGGAGATCGCGTGGTGCCGCTGCGAGGGCGCCGACTGCGGAGACCTCTACGGGGACCTCGAGAGCTGCGAGCGCGCCCACGTGGCGTGTCTGGGTCTCGCCTGCGGCAGCGACGCCGACTGCGCGAGCGGGGAGCGCTGGTGCGAAGACGGCGTCTGCGTCGCGTGCGACAACGACGGCCTGCTCTGCGACATCGCGTGCGCCGACGGCTGGTCCACGTACATGCGCAACGGCTGCTCGCCCTGTGAGTGCGCACCGTCGAACGAGTGTGAGCAGGACTCGGACTGCCCGGTCGCGAGCGATGGCCGCACCCAGAAGTGCTACGCGGGGGCCTTCTGCTGGTGCGATCCGGCGCAGCCCGGCTGCTGCCGGGGCAACCTCTGCGCCGCCGACGGCTGCGTCGCCGCGCCGCCCACCGGGTGTCGCACCCGCGGCTGCGCCCGCGGCGAGACCTGCGTCGACGACGGCTGCGAGCCGAGCGCGTGCGGCTGCGACGAGAGCGGCCTCTGGATGTGCACCGCCGACTGCGCCGGCGGCATCTGCGAGTGACCCTCCCCGGCCGCTGACCCAGGACCCCAGGGACGGTGTTTACTTGTTGACTTGATACACCCCTACTTGCGCATCTCCAGGTAGAGGTACGCAAAGTTTCCGACCACAAGTAAACAAGTAAACACCGTCCCCGCCTCTCCCCGCCTCCCAGGAGAGGGGTCCTCAGACGCGGGTGCCGACGGCGTCGAGGAGGCGGGCGGCGTCGGGGCGGGCGAGGAGGCGGGCGGCCTGGACGTTCTCGGCGACCTGAGCGGGGCGCTTGGCGCCGACGAGGGCCGCGGTGACGCCAGGGCGGGAGGCGACCCAGGCGACGGCGAGGGCGGCGCAGGGGACGCCGACCTGGCTCGCCATGGCGCGGAGCCTCGTGATCGAGGGCGCGATCTGACCGAAGCGCGCCGCCCAGAAGCGCGGGTCGCGCCGCCGCATGTCGGTCTCCGGGAAGCTCGGCAGCGCGCGGTACTTGCCACTCAACAGGCCGCGCGCGAGGGGCTCGTAGGCGAGCACGCCGACGCCGCGGCGGGCGGCGGTGGGGATCAGCGCGGCGAGGCCCTCGCGACGGACCAGCGACAGCGGGGTCTGGAGGCTGGCCAGCTCCGCGCCGTGCGCCTCGACCACGTCCGGGCCGTAGTTGCAGAGGCCGAACCAGCGGATCTTGCCCACCTCCCGCAGCCGCGAGAGCGCCCCGAGGGTGTCCGCGAGCGGCGTGCCCCGCTCACACGGCCAGTGGACCTGGACGAGCGGGAGCGTCTCGAGTCCGAGGCGACGCAGGCTCCGCTCCACGTCCTGCTCGACATGGGCGGGGCTGAGATCGCTCACGGGGTGCGCGCCGTCGACCCGAACGCCGACCTTGGTCGCGACCACGACGTCGTGGATCCGGGGGCCGAGGGCCTCGCGGAGCAGGGTGTCGGCGCGCCCCTTCCCGTAGAGCGGCGCGGTGTCGAAGAGGGTCACGCCCGCGTCCAGCGCCGTTCGTACGGCGGCTCTGCCCTCCGCTGGATCGCAGTCGTCGCCCCAGTGCTCGCCGCCCAGCGCCCACGCGCCGAAGCCGACCGCCGAGACCCTCAGATCCGTGCCCGGGAGATGACGTCGTTCCACTTCACCGACATCTTGCGGAAAAATGGCCCGGGCGGGTACGCTGCGGCCTCTCCGCGCCGTAGGCAGGACTGGCTCCAACGTGATCGACAAGCTTCTCAAGAGTCGCACTTTCTGGCCCGGGGTCGTCGTCGCCGTCATCGGCCTCGGCGCGGTGGTGCTGGCCGACAAGTTCGGAAACCCCTACCTCCCGAGCGTCCTCAGCTGGCTCATCGCCCTCGCGGGCGGCCTGCTGGTGGCGAGCGGCATGGAGGGGGGCGGGCCGGAAGGCCTCGACGCCGCCGTCCGTGACGTGCTGGACGGTCGCAGCCCGGCGCGTCCTCCCGGCCTCGGCGCGGACCAGATCCGCGTCTGGGATCAGCTCGGGGACGCCGCGCTGAAGATCCAGCGCGCGCGAGAGCAGGAGACCGAGCTCCGGAGCACGGTCGAGCGCCTCGACGAGGAGGCCGGCCGGCTGCGCGCCGAGCTCGAGGAGGAGCGCCGCGGGAGCGCCGACACGAGCGAGGCCGAGGCGCTGCGCTCGCAGCTCGACATGATCGAGAACGCGAAGGGCACCGTCGACGCGAACCTCGACGAGGCGAAGCGCGAGCTCGAGAAGATGCGCTCGCGCTACCAGGCCAGCCAGACCCACGTGCGCGACGCCGAGGGCACCGTGGCCGAGCACGTCGACAAGCTCTCCGCGGGCTTTGGCGAGCAGATGGCCGCGGTCGAGCAGACCATCGGCTCGATGCAGGAGATCAGCGCGGCGCTCCATCAGATCGCGCAGCACGTCGAGGCCCTGGCCACGAACGCCGAGGAGAGCTCCAGCTCCATCCTCGAGATGACCGCGACCAACGACGAGGTCGCCGAGAACATGGCGAACCTCGCCAACAGCGTGCGCGAGACGGTCAGCTCCATCGAGGAGATGACCTACTCCATCAAGGAGGTGGCTCGGAACGTCGACGCCCTCTCGCTCACGGCCGAGGAGACCAGCTCGTCCATGAACCAGATGGACGTCTCCATCGACCAGGTGCAGTCGAACGCGAACGAGACCGCGCGCCTCTCCGAGGAGGTGGCCTCCGACGCCGAGAAGGGCGCCGAGGCGATCCTCAAGACGATCGACGAGATCAACCGCATCAAGGAGACGAGCTCCGAGGCGGTGCAGGTCATCGGCAACCTCGGCAGCCGGATCGAGGCGATCGGCGACATCCTCAACGTCATCGACGACGTGGCCGAGCAGACCAACCTGCTCGCGCTCAACGCGGCCATCATCGCCGCCCAGGCGGGTGAGCACGGCAAGGGCTTCGCGGTCGTCGCGGACGAGATCAAGGACCTCGCCGAGCGAGCCGGCGCCTCCACCAAGGAGATCGCCGAGCTCATCAAGACCATCCAGGCGGAGTCCAAGAAGGGCATCGCCGCCGTGCAGCTCGGCGCGGCCACCGTCGACCGCGGGGTCGAGGTCAGCGCCGAGGCGGAGCGCGCGCTCAAGAAGATCCTCTCGAGCTCGCAGAAGTCGACGAGCATGGTCCGCGCGATCGCGCGCGCCACGGTCGAGCAGGCCAAGGGCTCCAAGCAGGTCACCGACGCCATCGGCCGCATCGCCGAGACGGTCCAGCAGATCGCCGCCGCGACGGCCGAGCAGGCGCGCGGCTCCGAGCTGATCATGAAGAGCGCCGAGAAGATGCGCCTCATCACCCAGCACGTGGAGCGCTCGAGCCAGGAGCAGGCGCGCGGCGGCCGTCAGATCAGCCAGGCCATCGAGAACATCAGCGGCATGGTCAACGAGCTCCACCAGAGCCAGCGCGCCCAGGCCCGCAGCTCCGAGCAGACCCTCAACGCCGTCAAGCGCATCCACGAGCTCACGCGCAATTACGAGGGGCACCTCCGCGAGCTCTCGAACGCGGCCGAGCGCCTCCGCGTGGCCTCCGCGGAGTAGGCGCCGTTGGGCCTGTGAAGCGCCCGGCGAAGTGCTACAACCCCGCGACCGCATGTTCGGAATCGGCGGCACCGAGCTCGTAGTCATCGCGATCGTCCTGCTGGTCGCCGTCGGACCGACGCGTCTTCCGGGGCTCCTAAAAGCGGTCGTTAAGGGCTACCGGGAGTTCCGGCGCGCCACCCGCGAGCTGCGCGCGAGCACGGGCATCGACGAGATCCTCCAGGACGAGGAGCTCAAGGACCTGCGGAAGCCGCTCTACGTGCCGCCGGCCAAGACCAAGGCCATCCCGGCCAAGAAGCCCGGCATCCAGAAGCGCGCCATCCGGTACGCCGACAGGGTCCGCGAGGTGCCGCCCGAGGGCGTCGACCTCGCGGTGATCCGGGAGGACGCCAGGCGCGCCGAGGAGGCGCGGATCCGCGCCGAGAAGATCGCCGCCGCCGAGGCCCACGACGGCACCTCCGAAGAAGAGGCCCCCGAAGAGGCGCCGAAGAAGGCGGCGGGCGAGGACTGATGGCCGAGGCCGACGAAGCAGCGTCCGAAGAGAGGTCGCCCGGCGACCCGTCCCCTGAGGACGACGTCGAGATGACGTTCTTCGAGCACCTCACCGAGCTGCGCACGCGCCTCATCCGCGCGCTCGTCGGCATCCTGCCCTTCTTCGGCGTCGCCTGGTTCTTCCGCGAGCAGATCCTCGAGTGGCTCGCCATCCCCTGGAACCGCGCCGCGGTCACCGAGACGATCGACACCGACGTCCTCTGGAACTGGCTGACCCACCCCTACCCCCAGAGCGCGGAGGAGCTCCAGCCGGTCGAGCTCCACTACACCGGCCCGATGGACCCCTTCATCGTCTACCTGGTGATGAGCGCGATCGTGGGGCTCATCATCGCCAGCCCATGGGTCTTCTGGCAGATCTACGGCTTCGTCGCGCCCGGCCTCTATCGCCGCGAGAAGCGCCTCGTCTTCCCGTTCATCGGCATCTCGACCGTCTTCTTCCTGGCCGGCTGCTACTTCGGCTACGCCCTGGTGCTGCCCCTCGCCTATCAAACCTTCTTGCAGTTCGGCGGCGAGGTCGGCTCCGGCGCGATCGTCCTGACCGAGATCGTCACCGTCGACTCCTACCTCTCGCTGACCGCCCGCCTGCTCGTCGCCTTCGGCGTCACCTTCCAGGTCCCCGTCGTCATCGCGTTCCTCAGCTTCGCCGGCCTCGTCAACTGGAAGCAGCTGGTGAAGTTCGGCCGCTGGTGGCTGGTGATCTCCGTCGTCGTCGCGGCGCTCCTGACCCCGCCCGACCCCGGCTCCCAGCTCATGATGGCGATCCCGCTGAACGTCCTCTACTGGGTCAGCGTCGTCTTCGCGTTCCTCTTCGGCCCCAAGGTCGTCAAACCCGGCGACAAGACCGAAGAGGGCTTCGAGCGCTAGCCCCAAATCCAGCGCCTGGTTCCACAATGTGCCTGTATTTGGGGCTAGCAGCGCGCGGCGAAAATGACTGCGCGCGCCTCGCCGGCGGGACGCCGCGCCCAGCGCGCCAGTCGCTCCTCCGAAATGCTGAAGCATTTCGTCGTCGGCCCGCCGCGCTGGACGCGACGTCGCGCTCGCCGAT
>JAVJQK010000002.1 GCA_040218145.1 Sandaracinaceae bacterium
GAACATGCTGGAGCTGTCGATGGACCTCGAGGGGGACCTCGGGGTGGACTCGATCAAGCGGGTGGAGATCCTGGCCGCGATGCGCGAGCGCGCGGGCGACCTGCCCGACGTGGATCCGGCGGAGCTGGGCAAGCTGCGAACGCTCCGGGAGATCGTCGAACGGGTGGGGGCCGGCGCCTCGAACGACGACGAGGCGGAGGCCACGACGCGCGCCACGCCGTCCGGGCCCTCGTCGCAGCCGCCGCCGCAGATGCGGTGGGCGCTGCGGCTCGAGCCCGCGCCGAGCTCGGGCTTCGCGCTCCAGGGCTTGCTCGACGCGAAGAAGGTCGCGGTGGTCGACGCCGGCTCCGGGCTCGCCGAGCTCGTCGCAGACAGGCTCCTGCAGCGCGGGATCCCGGCCGCGGCGGCCGCGCCGGACGCGAGCACCGACGGGGTGATCTTCCTCGGTGGGCTCGTGGACGCGGACGGAGTCGAAGACGCCACCCGTGTGCAGCGCGCGGCGTTCGAGGCCGCGAAGGCCGTCGCCGCGAAGCTGACCACGGAGCCCGGCGTCTTCGTCACGGTGCAGGACACGGGCGGCGACTTCGGCCTCTCCGGGTCGGAGCGCGCGTGGCTCGGCGGCTTGCCGGGGCTCGTGAAGACGGCCGCGCAGGAGTGGCCGCACGCGGGGACCCGCGCGATCGATCTCGAGCGGGGCGGACGCGACGCGGCGCAGCTCGCCGACGTCCTCGTGGACGAGCTCCTCACGGGAGGGACACCGCGCCCTCGCGGGGCCTCCGGTGGAGGGACGGAGGTCGCGCTCCGGGCCGACGGCGCTCGCGCCACGCTCATCAGCTACGCCGCGCAGACCGAAGCTGGCTCGCCGCGCGTCCACGCGCGCTCGGTGATCCTCGCCTCGGGTGGCGCGAGGGGCGTCACGGCGGCCACGCTCGTGGCGCTCGCCGAGGCGTCGAAGGCGCGCTTCGTCTTGCTCGGGCGCACCGCGCTCGAGGAGGAGCCCGCCGCGTGCGCGTCGGCGGAGGGCCAGCCGGCCATCCTGGAGGCCCTGCTCGCGGACGCGAAGGCGAACGGAGAGACGGTGTCGCCGAGGGAGCTCGGCGCGCGCGCCAAGCGCATCCTCGCCGGGCGCGAGGTCCGCGACACGCTCGCCGCCATCGAGCGCGCGGGCGGCCGCGCGCGGTACGTGGCCGCCGACGTGCTCGACGGCGACGCGATCCGCGCGGCGCTCACCGAGGTGCGGGCGGACTGGGGCCCGATCACCGGCATCGTGCACGGCGCGGGGCTGCTCGCCGACAAGCTCATCGCCGACAAGCCCATCGACGACTTCGACCGCGTCTTCTCCGTGAAGGTCGAGGGCCTGCGCACGCTCCTCGACGCCACCTCCGAGGACCCCCTCGAGGTGCTCCTGGCCTTCTCGTCCGTGGCGGGCCGCTGCGGCAACCGCGGCCAGTGCGACTACGCGATGGCCAACGAGACGCTCAACAAGGTCGTCGCGCTGGAGGCCTCGCGCCGGAACGGGCTCTTCGCCCGGAGCCTCGGGTGGGGCCCCTGGGAGGGCGGCATGGTGACGCCGGGGCTGCGCGCTCACTTCGAGCGACTCGGGGTGCCGCTCATCCCGCTCGAGACCGGGGCGCGCATGCTCGTGGACGAGCTGGCGGACGAGAGCGACAGCGTCGAGCTCGTGCTCGGCGGCGAGCCGCGGCCGGAGGCGCTCGCGAGCGCGCCCGCGGGCGCCGCCGCGGAGCAGCGCTTCGACGTGCTGGTCGATCGGCGCGCGTTCCCGGCCATCGACGACCACCGCGTCAGAGGCCTGCCCGTGCTCCCGGTCGCGCTCGTCATCGAGCTCTTCGCGCGCGCGGTCGAGGCGGCGCGGCCCGACCTCGTGTTCAACGCGGTCGAGGACCTCCAGGTGCTGCGCGGCGTCCCCCTCGAGGCGTACGACACGACCGGGGATCGCGTCGCGGTGCGGGTCACGCAGGTGTCCAACGGGGAGGGCGTGGTCCTCCGGCTGGAGCTCCTCGACGGCGACGACCGCGTCCGATACTCGGCGCTCGGAACCGCCGAGCCGCAGGCCGCGTCCTCGGGTCGGGTGCCGGCGCGACCGCGAGGTCTGTCGCGCTTCGAGGGCACGGTCTACGACGGCGTCTCGCTCTTCCACGGCGACGCGTTCCAGGTGATCCAGGGCCGACCCGAGGTGGGGGAGGCCGGCGTCGAGGCGACGCTCTCGGGCGCGACCTCGCGCGGCTGGGCGAGCGGCGCCTGGCAGACGGACCCGGCGCTCGTCGATGGCGGCCTCCAGCTCGCGCTCCTCTGGACCTGCCACCGCGAAGGCGGCGCCGCGTTGCCGACCTCGGTCAAGAGCTTCCGGCGCTTCGCGCGCGGGCTCGCGGTCGGCGACGTGCGCGCGGTCCTCGCGAAGGTCGAGCATCACGGCGAGCGCAGCCTCTCCGATCTCGTGCTCGTCGACGCGTCGGGGGCGGCGCTCGCGGAGCTCCGCGGGGTGGAGGTGCACGTCTTGCCCGGCTCACGGACGCCGACCCGGGCCTGAGCCGGCGCGAGAGGAACCCGATTGATGTCCTTCGCTCCGATCGCGATCGTCGGTCGCGCCTGCCTCCTGCCCGGCGCGCACTCCCCACGAGCGCTCTTCGACCTCGCCCGCGCGGGGCGAGATCAGCTGACGGACGCGCCGGCCGGCCGATGGCGCGTGCCCGACGCGCACGTCGTCACGACGGCGACGCGAGGCGCGCTGGACCACACGTGGACCCGGCGCGGCGGCTACGTCGAGGGGTTCTCGTTCGACCCCGAGGGCTACCGCGTCGCGCCGGACGCGCTCCTCGGCGTCGACCCGCTCGTCCACTGGGTCCTCGACACCGCGCGGCGCGCGCTCGTCGACGCGGGCGCGCTCGAGCTCGACGCGAGCCGCACGGGCGCGGTGCTGGGCAACCTCTCGCTCCCCTCGAGCGGCGCGTCGCGCTTCGCCGAGCGCGTCTGGCTCGGAGCGCTCGCGTCACGGGTCGGGCTCCCGCCCACCGACGCGCGCGACCGCTTCAACAGCGGGCTCCCCGCCCACCTGCTCGCGCAGGCGCTCGGCCTCGGTGGTGGCGCGTACGCGCTCGACGCCGCGTGCGCGTCTTCGCTCTACGCCATCGAGCGCGCGTGCCGTGATCTGCAGGCGGGTCGCGCCGACCGCATGCTCGCGGGGGCGGTGAACCGCGCCGATGATCTCTTCATCCACGTGGGCTTCTGCGCGCTCGGCGCGATGAGCAGGACCGGCCGGAGCCGGCCCTTCCACGAGGGGGCCGACGGACTGATGCCCGGCGAGGGCTGCGGCGTCGTGGTGCTCGAGCGCCTGGACGACGCGGTGCGCGCGGGCCGCACGATCCACGGGGTGATCCGCGGGGTCGGTCTCGCGAACGACGGCCGCGGCAAGAACCTGCTGGCGCCCTCCGAGGAGGGGCAGGCGCGCTCGATGCGGCTCGCCCTCCAGCAAGCGGGGCTCGAGCCGAGCGACGTCGCGTACGTCGAGTGCCACGCGACCGGGACCGGGGTCGGCGACGCGACGGAGCTCGCCTCGATGCGCGCGGTCTACGGCGAGCGTCCGATGCCGGTCGGCTCGCTCAAGGCGAACATCGGCCACCTGATCACCGCCGCGGGCGTCGCCGGGCTCCTGAAGCTCCTCGAGTCGCTGCGTGAAGGCGTCTTCCTTCCGACCCCGCACCTCGACGTGCCGAGCGCCGCGCTCACCGCCTCGCCGTTCGAGACGCTCGACCGGCCATCCGCGTGGAGTGGCCCGCGTCGCGCGGGGCTGAGCGCGTTCGGCTTCGGCGGCAACGACGCGCACCTGCTCGTCGAGGCCTACGAGCGCGACCGGGCCTTCGCCGCCGTGCCCGCGACGCCGCGGAGCCCCGTCGTGGTGGTCGGCCTCGGCGCGCGGGTGGGCGACGGGCAGTCGGTCGCCGACTTCGAGCGTGTGCTCCACGACGGGCGCCCGCTCGGCCCCGCGGAGCGTGTCCGCATCCCGATGAGCGAGCTGCGCTTCCCGCCGACCGACCTCCAGAAGGCCAGCCCGCAGCAGACGATGCTGCTCGCCGCCGCGCTCGAGGCGGTGACCGGGATCGCGCTCCCCGGCGAGACGACCGGCGTGTTCGTCGGCTACGGCTGCGACCCGCAGATCGCGCGCTGGGGCGCCCGCTGGCGCGCCCGCTCGTGGGGAGACGCGCTCGGCGCCGACGAGGCCTGGGTCCGCGCCGCGGCCGACGCCTTCGGGCCGCCGCTCGAGGCGCCGCACGTGGTCGGCACGCTCCCGAACATCCCCGCGAACCGACTCAGCTCCCAGCTCGCGCTCACGGGCCCGAGCTTCACGACGTCGTCGGAGGAGCTCAGCGGGATCCGCGCGCTGGAGATCGCGGTCGACGGACTGCGCCGCGGCGAGCTGGACGCGGCCGTGGTCGGCGCGGTGGATCTCTCGAACGAGCCCGTGCACCAGGCCGCGCTGGGCAACCAGGACACCGCGGACGCCGCGGTCGTGCTCGTGCTCCGGCGGCGCGACGACGCGCTGCGCGCGGGCGAGCTCATCCTGGGAGAGATCGACGTCTCCGACGGCGACGCGCCGGCCTTCGCGACCGGGCTCCCGCGCGCCCACGCGGCCGCGGGGCTGGTCGAGGTCGCCGGCGCGCTCGTGGGCGTCGGCCGCGGTCGTCGCCGGGACGGAAGCGCGTGGGCGGACGCCGAGCGACGCCTGCGGGTTCGGATCGACGCGCTCGGTGGACAGACCGCCGCCGTCGAGATCCTCGCGCGCGGCGACGCCGTGCCCGCCTTCCCCGAGGCGCTCGAGACGCCGGCGCTCGAGCTGCCGGTCCACCCCGCTCCCGTGAAGCTGCCGCCGATCGCGGCCCCCGTCCCCGATAGGCCCCCCATGCAGAAGATGGCTCCCGCTCCCGCGCTCCCCCCGACGTCGTTCGACGCTGCGCCCGCGCCACTGACGCGGAGGGCCACCGAAGCGGTGGCGCAGGCGCCGGCCGCCCCGGCGGCGCCGACGGTCCCGGCGCTGGCGTCGCCGACGGTCATGCAGGCCAGCGGGATGCCCACGGACATCCCGCCGGGCAGCTGGCTCGCCGCCTTCACGGCCCAGCAGCTCCGGCTGGCCGACGCGCACCGCGTGTTCGTCGAGCAGCAGGCCGCGCTTCACCAGCGATTCCTGTCGACGTTGCAGGCGCCGTTCGGCGCGGCCGGCGCCGAGAGCGCACCCGCGCTGGGGTTCGCACCGTCTGCCGGGACCGCTTCCGCCACCGCATCCGCTTCCGCCACCGCGCCCGCTTCCGCCACCGCGCCCGCATCCGCTGCCGCGCCCGCATCCGCTGCCGCGCCCGCATCCGCTGCCGCGCCCGCATCCGCTACCGCTACCGCGCCCGCATCCGCATCCGCTGCCGCATCCGCTGCCGCGCCCGCATCCGCTGCCGCGCCTGCATCCGCTGCCGCGCCCGCATCCGCTGCCGCGCCCGCATCCGCTACCGCGCCCGCATCCGCTACCGCGCCCGCATCCGCTACCGCATCCGCTGCCGCGCCCGCATCCGCTACCGCGCCCGCATCCGCTACCGCACCCGCTGCCGCAACCACGCCCGCCGCCGCTCACGCTTCCGCGGCTTCCGCGCTCCCGGTCTCCGCGCGGACGCAGGCGAGCGGCGCCGCACGGTCGGACGAGCTGCCGCTCGCGTTCCGGCCGCGCGGGCCGTCCTTCCCTCGGGAGGCGCTCGAGATCCACGCGAGCGGCCAGATCAGCGCCATCTTCGGCGAGCGGTTCGCCCAGCAGGACGGCTACTCCGTCCAGGTGCGCATGCCGGAGCCGCCGCTCCTCCTCGCCGACCGGTGCACCGGCATCGACGCGGAGGCGGGCTCCATGGGGAAAGGCACGTGCTGGACCGAGACCGACGTGCGGGCGGACTCCTGGTATCTGCACGACGGGCACATGCCGGCCGGGATCATGGTGGAGTCCGGGCAGGCGGACCTCTTCCTGATCAGCTACCTCGGGGCCGACTTCCTCAACGCAGGGGAGCGGGTCTACCGCTTGCTCGGTTGTGAGATGACCTGGCTCGGGGATCTCCCGAAGATCGGGGAGACGCTCGTCTACGACATCCACATCGACGGCCACGCCGCGCAAGGAGACGTGCGGCTCTTCTTCTTCCGCTACGACTGCCACGTGCGGCGGGCCGACGGCACCACCCGGCCGGCGCTCCAGGTGCGCGGAGGACAGGCCGGCTTCTTCACGGAGGAGGAGCTCGCGGACTCCGCCGGGATCCTCTGGCGGCCGGAGACGCAGGAGATCGCGGCCGACGCGCGCGTCGATCCGCCCGCCGTGCCCGAGCCGAAGCGCCGCTTCGAGCGCGCCGACCTCGAGGCCTTCGCGGCGGGGCGCCCGTGGGAGTGCTTCGGGCCGGGCTTCCTCCGGACTCGCACGCACACCCGCACGCCGCGCATCCAGGAGGGGCGCATGCTCTTCCTCGACACCGTGGAGGTGCTCGACCCGGAGGGCGGCCCGTGGGGGCGCGGCTACCTCAAGGCCGTCACCCCGATCTCGCCCGACGACTGGTACTTCGCCGGTCACTTCAAGAACGACCCCTGCATGCCCGGCACGCTGATGCTCGAGGGCTGCGTGCAGGCGATGGCCTTCTACCTCTCGGCGCTCGGGTTCGGCGTCGACAAGGACGGCTGGCGCTTCCAGCCGATCGAGCACGAGACCTACTCGCTGCGCTGCCGCGGTCAGGTGACCCCGACGAGCGAGGAGCTCACGTACGAGATCTTCGTCGAGGAGCTCCACGACGGCCCGGAGCCGCTGATCTACGCGGACCTGCTCTGCACGGTCGACGGGCTCGGCGCGTTCCACGCCCGGCGCTTCGGCTTGAAGCTCACCCCGAGCTGGCCGCTCAGCAGCCAGCCGGAGTTGCTCGCCGAGGGCGCGAACGACCCGCGCGCGGCGGTGGCGACCTACCGGGACACGGCGCCGTTCCGCTTCGACATGCCGTCGCTGCTCGCCTGCGCGTGGGGGCCGCCGTCGACCGCGTTCGGCCCCATGTACGAGCGCTTCGATGGCGTGCGCCGCACCCCACGGCTGCCGGGCCCGCCTTATCTCTTCGCCTCGCGGGTCACCGAGGTCGCCGGCGTCATGGGCGGCATGGAGAGCGGCTCCACCATCGAGCTCGAATACGACGTACCCGAGGACGCCTGGTACTTCGACGAGAACGGCGCGCGGGTGATGCCCTTCGCGGTGCTCCTCGAGGCCGCGCTCCAGCCGTGCGGATGGACCGCGAGCTACATCGGCAGCACGCTGACGAGCGACTCCGATCTCCTCTTCCGGAACCTGGACGGCAAGGGGACCATCACGGCGGAGGTCTTCCCCGAGAGCGGGACGCTCCGGACGGTGGTGAAGGTCCGGAGCATCTCTGCGTCGAGCGGCATGATCATCGAGTCCTTCGACGTGCGCTGCTACCTCGGCGAGACCGAGGTCTACCAGCTCGACACCGTCTTCGGCTTCTTCCCGCCCTCGGCGTTCGCGAACCAGGCGGGGCTCCCGACCACGGAGGCGCAGCGCGCGCTCTTCGATGCGCCCTCGAACGTGCACGTCGACCTGACGTCCGAGTCCGCGCCGGCGCGCCGCGGCACGCTGCGGCTCGCCGACTCGATGCTCCTCATGATCGACCGGGTGACGTACCTCGATCCGGAGGGGGGCGCCGAGGGCCTCGGCGCGCTGCGCGCGGAGAAGGACGTCGACCCCGACGAGTGGTTCTTCAAAGCGCACTTCTATCAGGACCCGGTCCAGCCGGGCTCGCTCGGCATCGAGGCGATGCTGCAGCTCCTGCAGTTCTTCATGATCGAGGCGGGGCTCGGCGAGGGCATCGCGCACCCGCGCTTCGAGGGAATCGCGACCGACCTCCCGCACGTCTGGAAGTACCGTGGGCAGGTCGTGCCCGAGAACACGCTGATCTCCACCACGCTGGAGATCGTCGAGACCGGCACGGACGACAAGGGCGCGTACGCGCTGGCCGACGCGTCGCTCTGGGCGGACGGGAAGCGCATCTATGAGGCGCGGCGGCTCGGCATGCGCATCGTCCCCGGCCAGGCCGACAATCTCGATGACTCGGGAGAGGAGCGGCTCGACCCCGAGGTGGACAGCTGGCTCTGCGACCACCGGCCGACCTACACCGCCCCCGCGCTCCCCATGATGAGCATGGTCGACCGCATGATGGCGGCCGCGCGTCGCGAGCGTGGCGACGTCGACGGCCTGCACGAGCTGGAGGTCCTGCGCTGGGTCGTCGTCGACGGCCCGACGCGGATCCGCACCGAGGTCGACCCCGGCGCGGCCGATGGCGCGGAGGTGCGCCTCCTCGTGTGGCGTGACGCGCAGACCCCGGCGCTCTCGCGCTTCGAGGTCGCGGCGCGCGCGAAGGTCGGCGCGCCCGCTCCCCTCGCGCCGCTGGAGCCGCTCGGTGAGGTCCGCGCCGTCGACCCCTACGCGGGCGACCGGCTCTTCCACGGTCCGGCCTTCCACCTCGCGACGTCGCTCGAGATGGGGGAGGGCGGGGCGCGCGCGTCCCTCGACCCCGCGGCGGGCGCCGTGCCCTTCGGCGCGTTGCATCAAGGCTTGCTCGACGCGGCGACCCACGCGATCCCGCACGACGACTTGAGCGCGTGGTCGAGCGAGATCGGCGACGACGTGGTGGGCTACCCGCGCCGCCTCGACGTGCGCTTCGACGGGGACGCGCCGCGCCAGGGCGCCGTCCGCTGTGAGGCGCGCTTCGTCGGCTTCGAGGCCGAGGACCGTCGGTTCCCCGTCTTCCGGGTTCAGCTGGTGCACGACGAGCGCGTGTTCGCCGACATGCGCCTGGTCGAGATCCTCATGCCCAAGGGCCCGATCGGCCGGGCCGCGCCGATCGACCGCCGCCGCTTCCTCGAGGGCCGAGCGCCAGCCCGGGAGGAAGGCGCCGAGCGGGTCGCGCTCTCGCGGCGTGAGGGTGACGCGACCGTGCTCGACCCGCGAGACGTCGCGCTCAGCGACTGGTTCCCTGGCACGGTGGAGGCCGTCTATGGCGGCGCAGAACCGCGCGTGATCGCGGTCCAGGAGCACGTCGCCGCCCGCCGCGGGACCCACCCGTCGTGCGTCGAGGTGCGCGGCGCCGTCGCGGTCGACCGCCACGCGCCGCTCCTCGCCCACCCCGTCCGGGTCGAGGAGACGGAGACCATCGTGGTGCGAGACGCGGGGCCGCCGCGGCTCGACCTCGGCCCCGTCGCCGCGTTCTGGCGGGACTACTTCGGCGTCGGCGAGTGGCCGGTCGAGGACCTCTACTACGGCCTCATCGAGCGCTTCGTCGCCGGCTTCCACGTCGAAGACCCGGCCGCGCTGGCCCGGCTCCGCGGCCAGGGCGTGCTCTACCTGGGCAACCACCAGACCGGCATCGAGTCGCTGATCTTCTCGATCGTGGCGTCGGCGCTGCAGGGCGTGCCCACGCTGACGCTGGCGAAGACGGAGCACCGCACGAGCTGGCTGGGCGAGCTGATCGCGCACTGCTTCTCGTACCCTGGCGTCACTGACCCCGGCGTCATCACCTACTTCGACCGGAGCGATCCGACGTCGCTCCCGCGCATCGCGAAGGAGCTGGCGTCGAGCGCCGCGGCCAAGAGCCTGATGGTCCACGTCGAGGGGACCCGGGCGCACTCCGCGCGCCACACCGTGCAGAAGATGAGCGGCATCTTCTGCGATCTCGCCATCGAGGCCGGGGTCTCGATCGTGCCCGTGCGCTTCAGCGGCGGGCTGCCCGTCGAGCCGGGGCCGGAGAAGCTCGAGTTCCCGGTCGGCATGGGCCGTCAAGACTACTGGCTCGGTGCGCCCATCGCCCCGTCGGAGCTGTCGTCGCGGCCCTACAAGGAGCGCATCGACCTCGTGGTCGCGCGCATCAGCGGGCTCGGCCCCGACGCGGCGGAGGAGCGGCCGTGTCCGCCCGACGTCGCGCTCGACGCGCGGGTGCGCGCGCGCGCCGCGGCCGGCACGCCGGTCGGTCTGGCCGCCATCGTCGAGACGCTCCGCAGCCGCGACGCGGTCGGCGCCGACGCACAGCGCCTGCTCGACGCGATCGAGAGCCCGCCCGCGGACTGGGGCAACGACGGCAAGGCACGTTGGCTGGCGCGGACGGCCGAGATGCTCTCCCCGCGCCGCTGAACGCACGCGCTCGAGGGGGCGGCGCTTTCCACGGCCGCGCCGGTGCGCTATCGCGCCGGGGTGGCGGACGACTGGAGCATTCGACGCGTCCTGGACTGGACGGCGAAGGACTTTCGCGAGCGAGGCCTCGGCTCGCCGCGGCTCGACGCCGAGCTGATCGTCGGCGACGCGCTCTCGCTGAACCGCGTCGGGCTCTACCTGGAGCTCGATCGCCCGCTGAGCGACGAGGAGCTGGTCGCGATCCGCGACCGGGTGAAGCGCCGGCGAGGGCGCGAGCCGGTCGCCTACATCGTCGGGCACCGCGAGTTCTGGGGCCGGCGCTTCGACGTCAGCCCCGCGGTCCTCGTGCCTCGGCCCGACACCGAGACCCTCGTGCAGCGCGCGCTCGATCTCGTGCCAAAGCCGCCGAAGCGGCGCTTCCTGCCGCCGGAGCCGGAGCCGGAGCCGGAGCCTGGGCCGGCTGCCGAGGGCGAGAGCGCGGAGGACGTCCCGGCCGCGCCGGAGATGGCGATCGAGCCGCCGCCGGAGGCGCTGGAGGCGCCGCCCGAGCTCGCCGAGCCGCCGCAGGACCCGGCCATGAAGCCTCGGGAGGCGCGCATCCTCGATCTCTGCACCGGGAGCGGCTGCATCGGCCTGACCCTCGCCGCGGAGCGCCCGCACGTGCGCGTGGATCTCACCGACGCCTCGGCCGAGGCGCTCGCCGTCGCGCGACAGAACGCCGAGCGGCACGCGCTGGGCGATCGCGCTCGCTTCCTGGAGGGCGACCTCTTCGCCCCCGTCGGGGACGCCGCGTACCACCTGATCGTGTGCAATCCGCCTTACGTGACGGAGGCCGAGCTCGCCGAGTGTGATCCCGAGGTGCGGGACCACGAGCCGCGCATGGCCCTGGTGCCCGGCCCTGGCGGGCTGGAGCTGATCGAGCGGCTGGTCGCGGAGGCCGGCGCGCACCTCGAGCGCGGGGGCACGCTGCTGATCGAGGTCGGGGCCGATCAGGCGCGCCGCGTGGAGCAGCTGGCCGCCGCGCAGCCGTGGTGCGCCGAGACCCGGGTGCACGAGGACCTCGGCGGCATCGAGCGCGTGGTCGAGGCCCGCCGCGGCTGACGGTCTCTCAGGCCGAGGCGCGCGCCAGGTGCGAGGCGCGGAGACGCAGGGCGGCCTCCGCGATGGCGAGCAGGCCGACGAGGAGGAAGAGCCACGGCGCGAGGGGGCGCACCGCGGTGGTGCTCGAGGTCTGCGCGCCGCGGGCGTCGGTGCCCTCCGGCACGTCGCCCGGCGTCAGATCGGACTCCTCGGCCGGCGCCGCGACGAGGAACGCGAGCCGCGCCTCCTCGTGCAGCGGCCGGTCGGTGGTCGCGACCTGGACCCGGTAGACGCCGGCCGCCACCGTGTCCTCCAGCGCGACGCTCTCCCCCAGGTCGTCGCCGCGCAGATCGCGGAGCTCGCCCGCGGGGCCGCTCACGCGGAGCCGGACGACCCCGGCCGGCGGGCGGAGGCGGATCGCGGTGCCGGGCGCGATCGGCGCGTCCGGGGTGCTCGCCCGCGGCGCGAGTCGACGGGCCATGCGCGCCACCAGCGGGAGGAAGCCGGGCCGGTAGGGGAGCGTGGTCCACTCGTCGCCGAGCGTGGTCGCGCTGAGCGCCACGCGGCCGTCGCCGTGCCTCCCGAGCAGGAGCGCGGGGCTGTCGTCGGCGAAGCGCAGGACCACCTCGGCGTCGGGGTCGACGCCCTCGAAGCCGACGCGGCGGCGGGTCTGCGTGCCCTCCAGACCGCTCGCCCCGGCGGGAAAGAGATCGTGCCCGGGGGCGGGGACGGGGCCCTCCACCTCGCTCGAGATCGCGGGCTGAGGGCGCGCCGGGAGCAGCTCGCCGAGCCGCGCCTCGACCTCCCGGGCGTCGAAGTGATCCCCCGGCGCGATCCACAGCCCGCCGCCCGCCTCCACGTGCGCGGCGAGCCGCTCGGCCACGCGCCGCGAGGGGGTGGGCGCGTCGACGAGCACCACGACCTCGGCGTCGGCCAGGTCCATGGCGGCGAACGTGTCCGGGTCCACGCTGCGTCGGCTCAGGGCGCCCTCGTCGTCGGGCGCGAGATCGAGCGCGCGGTCGAGGAAGCGCGCCTCGTCTCCGGACGCGTCCCCGTGCACGAGCAAGACCCGCACCCCCGCCGGCGGGCGGAGCAACACCGGCCGGGTGTCGTCGGCGTCGAGCGCGTCGTCGACCTCGAGCACCACCGCCGCGCCGGGCTCGTCCGCCGAGACGGGGGCGTGCAAGGTCGCGCGAGCGCCGCCCCGCTCGATCGCAACCTCCGTGCGCACCAGCGCCTCGCCCGCCCGCTCCAGGCGCAGCGGCAGACGCTGCCCCTCGAAGTCGGCGCTCGCGCGGATCTCGACCGCGATCGAGACCTGACCGGGCGTGGTCGGATCCGGCGTCGCGCGCGCGAGGACCACCGCGGCGTTTCGCGCGTCCACGTCTTCGCCCACGCGCTCGAACTGCACCGAGACCCCGGGCCCGGGCGGGCTCGCGTCCTCCGCGCCGGCGTGGGCGGCCAGATCGCTCAGCACCACGATCCGGCGATCGGCGTGCCGGGCGCCCGCCAGCTCGCGCTCCGCGCGCTCGAGCGCCGCGGCCAGGTCGCTCCCGCGGGCGCTGCGCTCGGGGATGGCGGCGAGCGCGCGCGCCGCCCGGTCCAGCTCCGTCGTCCGGCTCACCAGGGTGCGGGGCGACGCGCCACCGAGCACGATGGCCACCTCCGAGCCGCCCGGCAGGCTGCTCACGATGGCGTTGGCGCGCTCCACCGAGCGGGCGAGCAGGGTCGGCTCGCCGCGGCCCGCCATCGACATCGAGTCGTCGATCACGATCGCCACGCTGGCCACCGAGCCGTCTCCGTACGCCAGCCGCTCGCGCACGAACGGCCCCGCGATGGCGAGCGCGGCGAGCGTGATCAGGAGCACCCGCACGATGAGGAGCAGGAGGTCGACCAGCCGCACCCGCCGCTTGCTCGAGGCCTCCGCGCGCCGCAGCAACGCCACGGTCGGCAGCCGGCGCCGGGGAAGATCCTGGCGGCGCAGCAGGTGGGCGATCACCGGCAGCGCGGCGGCGGCCAGCGCGAGCAGCGCGAGCGGGGCTTCGAAGCCCATGGCTCAGCCGAACCCCTTCCGCCGCGCGCTCGTCAGCACGCTGGCGAGGGTGGTCTCGACCGGCTCGTCCGTGCGCGCGAGCACGTAGCGGGCGCCGAGGGAGACGCACTTGCTCCGGCACCCCGCGAGGAAGGCGCCGACCTCGCGCAGGTAGGCGTCGCGCAGCGCCTCCGGGTCGGCGTCGAGCGCGGCCTCTCCTTCGAAGCCCTCGAAGCGCGCCGGGTCGTCGAAGGGCAGCTCCAGCTCGTCCGGATCCATCACCTGGAAGACGATGACCTCGTGCCCGTGCCCCACGAGCCACGAGAGCGGCTCGAGCGCGCGCTCGTCGAAGTCGAGCAGGTCGCTCGCGAGCGCGATCAGCCCCCGGCGCCCCGCGCGCTCGGCGACCTGCGTCAAGCTGGCGTGCAGCGACGTCTCTGTGCCCATCACCGGCGGCTCGGACAGGGCGCGGAGGATCTCCTCCAGGTGCGCTGGCTTGGTGCGGGGTGGGAGCCGGTCTCGGATGGCGGTGTCGAAGACGGCGAGCCCGGCCGCGTCGCCCTGGCGCACGAGGATGAGCGCGAGCGAGGCGAGGAGGGTGGCGGCGTGCTCGGACTTGGTCCGGCGCCCCTCTCCCGCGTAGGCCATCGAGCCGGAGCGATCGACGACGAGCGTCGCCCGCAGGTGCGTCTCCTGCTCGAAGCGCTTGATCTGGTGCCGGTCGCTGCGCGCGTAGGCGCGCCAGTCGAGCAGCCGCAGGTCGTCGCCGGGGCGGTACTCGCGGTGCTCGACGAAGACCACGCTCGCGCCGCGGTGCGGGCTCTTGTGGATCCCGCTGAGCAGGCCGTCGACGGCCTTGCGCGCCGTCACCGAGAGGTTCGCGACGCGCTTCGCGACCTCGGGGTCGAGCGCGCGCCCCTCGCTCACGGCTTCACGGCCTCGAGGATGGCGTCGATCACGTCCGTGGCGCGCACGCCCTCGGCCTCGGCGCGAAAGCTCGCGACGATGCGGTGACGGAGCACGGGGTGGGCCAGCGCGCGGACGTCGTCGGCTTCGGCCGCGAAGCGCCCGTCGAGGACCGCGCGCGCCTTGGCCCCGAGGATGAGCGCCTGGCTCGCGCGGGGGCCGGCGCCGAAGGCGACGAAGGTCTTCACGGCCTCGGGCGCGCTCGGCGCGTCGGGCCGGGAGGCGCGGGCGAGGGCGACCGCGTGCGCGACCACGTGGGGCGCGACGGGAACGCGCGGCACGAGCTCCTGCAACGCGAGGATCTCGTCGCGTCCCAGCACCGCCTCCGGGGCGTCGAGCACCGGCGCCGTGGTGCGCTGGACGATCTCGACCTCCTCCGCCTCGCTCGGGTAGCCGACGTCGATCTGGAAGAGGAAGCGGTCGAGCTGCGCCTCGGGCAGGGGATAGGTGCCCTCCTGCTCGATGGGGTTCTGGGTGGCGAAGACGAGGTAGGGCGGCTCGAGCGGGTAGGTCTTGCCGCCCGCCGTCACGCGCCCCTCGGCCATCGCCTGCAGGAGCGCGGCCTGGGTCTTGGGGGGCGTGCGGTTGATCTCGTCGGCCAGGAGCACGTTGGTGAACACCGGCCCGCGCACGAACCGGAAGCGGCGCTCGCCCGTGGCCGCGTCCTCCTCCAGCACGTCGGTCCCGGTGATGTCGCTCGGCATCAGGTCGGGCGTGAACTGGATGCGGTTGCTCTCGAGCGAGAGCACCTCGGCCAGGGTGGTGATCAGCAGCGTCTTGGCCAGCCCGGGCACGCCGACGAAGAGGCCGTGCCCCCGCGCGAAGAGGCTGATGAGCATCAGCTCGATGACGTCCTTCTGACCGACGATGCGCTTCTCGAGCTGCTCCACGATGCGCAGCCGCGCCTCGGCCAGGCGGGCGACCTGGGCGACGTCGTCGTGGTCCTTGCCGTTCGTCTTGGCGACCGGATCCGCGTCGCGAGGGGCGACGTCCGGCTGAGGCTCGGTCTCGGGGCTGGAAGCTTCGGTCATCGGAGGTCGCGAACGTATACCGCTCGACACGGCCTGTCGCTATGGAGTGGCCCTATCGCGCGGGGCTGCCGCCGAGCTGCTGACACGACTGGCGCTCCTGCGTCCGCTCGGCGTCGTCGTCCGCGGCGACCGACAGATCGCAGTGGGGCTGGGGGTCGAAGGGGTTGATCCGGATCGCCTCGCGCAAGGCGTCTCGCGCCAGCGCGCGATCCCCGAGGGCGAGCCACGCGGCGCCCGAGACGGCCCAGGTGGGCGCGTGATCCGGGTAGCGCTCGCGGAAGCGGGCGAGGGCGCGCACGGCCTCGGCGGGCTCCCCGCCGGTCAGCGCGGCGCGGGCGAAGCGCGCGGCCACGATCGGATCGTCCGGCGCCAGCTCGTTCGCGCGGCCGTACTCCACCGAGGCGGCGCGCGGGCGGCGGCGATCCCAGAGCAGGTCGCCGAGCCGGAGGTGACGCCGCGCGCGCTCCTGCTCGACGTCCTGCGCGTCGTCGGGCTCGCCGGGGCCTTGCCGGAGCCGCAGCCCCATCAGCCGCGGCGCGTCGCCCTCGGGGGCCGGTCGATCACGCAGCGCGGCTTGCCAGCTGCGCTCGAGCTCGGCGAAGGGCGAGCCCGCGACGGCCGCCATCGCCTCGCGCGCGTCGGTGCCCTCGGCCACGCGGCGGATCGCGTCGCGCAGCCCCTCTCCGCCGTGCTCGCCGTGGAAGCGCTCCACGAAGGTGGCGACCTGCGCGAACGCCAGCGCGGCCTGCTCCTGGGAGGGGAGCCGCGCGATCGACGGATGCAGGCGGTCGAAGGGCAGGAGCGAGCCGTCGCGCACGGCCGAGGTCAGGAGCGCCTCCGCGGCCGGATCGAGGTGCGCGGCCGGCGCCTCGCCACGCCATCGACGCTCCAGGAACTTCGCGACGCCCTCCTGCAGCCAGACCGGCGCGCGGTCACGAGACGCCCGAGACAAGAACAGGTGCACGAGCTCGTGCCCGATGGTGTCCATCCAGGGGTAACCGCGGACCAGCGCGCGCGGCGAGGTCACCATCAGCCGGTCCCACTTGCACAGCGCGATGGTGCCGGTGGTCTCGATGTCCCGCACCGTCAGGGTCGAGACGTCGGCGAGGCTCGCCGCGCTCGGGTAGATCTCGAGCCGGAGCGGGCCGGGGACACGCACCCCGAGATCCGCGCTGAGCGCCTCGTCCGCCGCGCGCATCGCCTCGATCGCGTAGGGGACCAGCACCGCGTCCGGCCCCGGCGCGTGCTTCACGACGTAGCGCCCGTCGGCAGAGCGGGCGGTGACGAACCCGCGCGTGGCGTCGCGCGTGGCGACGATCAGCGCGCGCAGGGAGGCCCGATCGTCCGGGCTCCGCAGCCGCGCGCCGTCCCCGGCCGCTTCCACGTCCTGGGCCGCGCCCGCGTAGTCCCCCTGGTAGAAGCGCAGCATCCCGCGCTCGAAGCGCACGTCGGGATCCTCGGGGTGCTCGCGCGCCAGCCGCGTGACCGTGCGCTCGGCGTCCTCGAGGCGGAGCTCGCTCAGCGCGTCCGCCGCGTCGCGCAGCGCGCGCCCGTCCGCGCCGGAGGGGAGGGCGGACGCGCTCGCGGGGAGGGCCAGGCAGAGCAACACCAGCGCGCGGCGCGTCATCGGAGCAGCCCCTCGTAGTAGCGCCTCACGGCGTCCTCGTAGCCCTCGGGCGGGGCCTCGCGCATGGCGTCGAGCAGGCGCCGACGCATCTCCATCGGGCCCTCGAACTGGTCCGCGTCCGGGATGTCCACGGGGCGGCGGAAGTCCGGCTCGCTGCTGCCGCCCTCGCCCCCCTGGCCGCCGCTCTGCTGCTCGTTCTCCAGCCGCTCGCGCAGCTCCGTCAGGCGCCGCGCCGCGTCCTCCTGGTGGCGCGCGGACTCGAGCGGGTCTCCGCCCTCGAGCGCCCGGTTCGCCCGCTGCATCGACTCCGCGACCTCGTTCAGCTCCCGCGCGGCGTCTTCGCTCAGCGGTACGCCCTCGTGCCCGCGGTCGAACTCGCCGCCGAGCCGCTCCGCGGCGTCGCGGGCGAGGCGCTGCCGCTCGAGGTCGCTCCGCATCTGCTCGCGGTCCGCCGGCTCGAGGTGCGAGGCGACGTCGGGGAGGGCCTCGTCGAGGCGGCGCCGCAGCTCGCGCAGGTTGCGGTCGGCGTTGCGCGCCTCGCGCGCGTCCTCGCGGGTCTCGCCCTCGCGTCCGGGGAACATCAGCGCCGAGAGGTCGAGGTCGCGGGACAGCGACGACAGATCCTGGGCCGCCGCCTCGCTCATGCGTCGCGCCTCGCCCAGATCGCCGGCCGAGAGCGCGTCCTGGGTGTCGATGAGGCGCTGGCGCGCGCGGTCGTAGGCGTCCTGCTCGAAGCCGGCGAGCCGGTCGCGGTCCACGTTCTCGAGCGCCTCCCGCACGCTCCCGGCCTCCTGCGCGAGCTGGCGGCCCACCCGGTTGTCGCGCCCGCCGATGGCCTCGAGGGCCCGGTGCGCGGCCCGCCCGCGCCGCTCGGTGCCCCGGCCAGCGAGCTGCTGCTGCTCGGTCTCGAGCCCCGCGAGCGAGTCCATCGCGTTGGCCATCGCGCGCTCGCGCGGACCGAAGCGCGCCTCGACGAAGCTCTGCTCGGTCTGGCCGAGGGCGCGTGCGATCTGATCGATCTGCCGCTCGAGCTGATCGACGAGCCGCTCGGCCCCCTCGAGGTCCCCGCGGTGGATCGCCTCCGACAGCTCCGCCAGGGCGTTCGCGGACTCCTGCGTCGGCATCTCGCCGCCGGCGTTCATGAACTCCTGGGGCACGCTCGTGCCCATCTCCGCCATGCGCTGCATGAGCGCCTGCATCCGCGCCTGGGCCCGCGCGATCGCCGCGAGCAGCTGCTGCCGCGCCTCGGGGGAGTCGGTCCGCCGCAGCTCGGAGAGGAGCGAGCGGATCTCGCGGCGGATCTGCTCGAGCTCCCGCGCGATCTCGGCCGCGTCTTCGACCCGGGCCCGCCCGACGAGATCGTCGAGGCTGAGCACGTCGTCTTCCAGCTCGCTCACCATGCGCCCGTCGACCGCCTCGCGCTCCGCGAGCGGCGCCACGCGCCGGCCGTTCGCCACGCGCTCCGCCTGCAGCAGCCGACGCACCCGGCCCGCCATCGACGTGAACACCGACACGTCCGAGGCGCGGACGCCCTCCTCGCCGCGGAGCGCGTCGGCGTGCTCCCGCAGCGCGGCGATGAAGCCGTCGGTCGGCGGGCGCAGCGCCTCGAAGCGCTCCTTGGACGCCGCCTCCGCCTCCGGCACCGGCCGCTCGAGGTGGTCGGCCAGCAGGTGCAGCCCGCGGTCGAGGAGGGCCTCGAGCCCGGCCAGACGCTCGGATCTGCGCGAGGCCTCGCTCGCGATGTGAATCGTCAGCTCCGCAGACCGGCCGAGGTTGGGCCCGCTGACGACGTCGCCGTCCCGCGCCTCCACCCAGACCGTCACCGCGTCGCCGGGTTGGGCCCCGAGGAGCGCGAGATCCAGCGGGGCGCTGCTCGTCTGATCCCGGGGCTGCTCGCCGGGGTCGAAGCTGGCCACGCGGCGCCGTCGCTCCTCGCCGCGGGGATCGCGGACGACGAGGTCGACCGACGCGACGCCCACGTCGTCGATCACCATCCACGTGACCGCGACCTCCTCCGGCCCGTCGAGCACCAGATCGTCCGCGGGGTCGATCAGGGAGACGCGCGGGGCCTCGTCGGCGATCACGCGCACGTCTCGGGAGGTCGCGTCACGCACCCAGTCCCCCTCGGGGCGCCGAAGCCGGAGCGCGATGGGGCCGTCCTCGCGCGCGACGAAGCGTCCGAACCAGCCTCCGGACTCGCTGCGCTCCATGGGCGTCAGCCGACCGCCGATCCGCAGCGCCGCCTCCGTGGCGGCGAGCTGGGGCGTGGCGCGGATCTCGATGGAGGTGCCGCGCGGGACCTCGAGCAGGCTCGGATCGACGACGGTCACCGAGGGGCGGTCGAGGTAGCCGGGGTAGACGATGTGAGCTTCGACGTCGCCGAACGCCACCACCACGCGATCGCCCAGCGCGTCGCGCTCGCCGGGGTGGATGAGCGAGTAGGCGCCCGCTCGGCCGCGCTCACTCGCGAGGAGCGCGAAGGCGAGCGCGGCGCCGATCAACCCGAGCGCCACCGTGCGGTGCCGCAGGCGACGCCAGCGCACGATCTGTCGCGGAGGGTGCTGCGCGAGCACCGCCCGGACGCGCGCCTCGTGGGCCCGGATCAGCGGCTCGGACGACCCGTCCATCGGGCCGCGCGTCAGCTCCCACGCGGTGCGCGCGGCGCTGGGCAGGGTGGGGTCCGCGTCGCCGAGCAGCCGCGCCACGCCGGCGCCGCGCAGGGGGCCGAACGCCCGCCAAGCCCAGACGGACACCGCGCCGAGGGCGATCGCGACCATCGCCCAGGCCAGGAGCGCGCCGCTCGCGTCGCCGAGCGGTCCGACCACCATGGCGCCGGTCGCGAACACCAGGCTGGCGGCGCCGAGCGCGAGCAGGCTCGCCCGCACTGCGTGCACGAGCGCCGCGCGCCGCCTCAGGCGAGAGAGGTAGGCGTCCACGGGCGGGTCGGGGGGCTGCGCGCCGGGAGCTGCCACGCCGCGAACATAGCAAGGTCGGCCTGGTCACGCCGGTCTCGTTGACCTGAGATCGAGGCGCTGGATATAGTCCGCCTCCGCTTCCGTGACGGATCGATGACCACGAACGCCTCCGAACGCGACTTCGCCGAGCTCGCGCTCGCCGTCTACCTCGAGGAGCTGGCTTCCGGCCGGCGCGTCCTCTACGTGGGCGATCCCGACAGCCCCGCCGCCGAGCGCCTGTCCAAGGCCGCCTCGCATCTGGAGGTCGTCACCCCCGGCGGGAGCGCCCGCGGCACACGCCGGGGCGGTCGCGTCCGCACGCGGCCCTGGCCGTCCCGCGAGGACGAGGGTCGCTGGGACCTGGTGGTGGTGCCCGACCTCCCGGGCGCCGGCCTCGCCCGCGACGTGGAGACGATCGCGGGCTGGCTCGCGGAGGACGGCGTGCTCGTCGCTGGCACCCCGGACCCGGAGGGACCCGCCGGGCACGAAGACGCCCTGGGCTACGAGGAGCTGTTCGACCTCCTCGAGGACAGCTTCGACGCCGTCCGCATGATCGGGCAGGCGCCGTTCCACGGCTTCAGCGTGGTGGACTTCGATCCGCCGGGCGGCGAGCTCGAGGTGACCTTCGACGGCTCGCTCCTCGAGGGCGCGGGCGAGCGCGCGCAGCGCTACGTGGCCCTCTGCGGCGATCGGGACGTCGTGGTCGACGCGTACGCGGTGATCCAGACGCCCGCGTCCGAAACGGCCCCGCCGGCGGTCTCGAGCGAACCTGCAGAGGAGTCGAGCCCGGAGCTGCAGGAGGCGCTCGACGCCGCCAACCTTCACGCCGAAGAGCTCGAGCGCGAGCTGGAGGAGGCGCAGAAGTCGATCGAGGCGGCCCGCGCGGACGTCGAGCGGGCCCGGAAGCGCGAGGCCGAGACGCGCGGGCGTGTCGACGAGCTGCGCGCGGAGGCCGAGTCGCTCTCGAAGCAGCTCGCGCGGCCGCCGGCCGAGGACAGCGGCGACGACGAGTACGTGCGGCTCGAGACGGCGCTGCACGAGCGGGGACAGGAGCTGACCCAGGCGCGCGCGGAGATCGAGCGCCGCGGCGTGCTGGTGCGGGATCTCGTCGAGGAGATGCGCACCCTGCGCAAGCACGGATCGGTCTACCCCGGCGCGGGCGGCTCGGAGCCGCCGCCCGGAGGCCTCGGCGGCTTCGGTGTGCGCACCACGATGGAGATCCACCCCGACGCGATGCACGCCGCGTTGCATGGGCAGGTCGCCGACGCGGTCGAGCGCGCGGTGGCGGCGGAGGCCGAGCGGACCGCGCTCCAGTTCCGCCTCGACGAGGTGCGGGGCGAGCTGGCCGTGGCGGAGAACCGCGCCGCGCAGGAGACGGACGAGCGCGGCCGCATCGAGGCGGCGCTGCGGGGCACGGTGCGCGGCCTGAACGCGCGGCTCGCAGAGGTCACCGAGATGTACCAGCTCACGCAGGCGCGCCTGGCGCTCTGCGAGGAGGACCGCTCGAGCGCCGAGCGTCGCGCACACGAGCGCGAGCGACAGATGGCGGAGCTGCGCGAGCAGCTCGAGCTCGAGATGGCGCGCTACCGCGTGCGCGAGAGCGCCGACGACCGCGCCGACGGCGCGGGCACCGTCACGGCGGAGGACCTGCTGCGCCTCGAGCGCGTCGAGCGCGAGGGCGCCGCGCGCGAGGGTCAGCTCATGGGCGCGCTGCTCGCCTGCCAGGAGCGCCACGCCGAGCTCGCCCTTCGCCAGCGACAGGCCGGGCTCGAGGCGCAGCTCGCGCGCGAGGCGCTGCTCGAGATCGAGGAGCGCGTCGAGGGGATGCGGCGCGGCTACGAGGCCCGGGTCGCGGAGCTCGTCCTGGAGCTGAGCGCGCTCGGAGGGAGCGCGGAGCGCGCGGTCGTGCACACGGGCGAGCTGGGCGCGCGGCTCGAGCGCGCCGAGCGTGAGGGCGCCGCCCTGCGCGGCGAAGCGGCTGGACTGCGCCTGCGTCTCGCCGACCGCGAGGCGGCGGTGGAGTCCCTCCGCGCCCAGGTCCCGGAGCCGGGCGACCGGCGGCGGGGAGATCGCCGCACCACGGATCGCCAGGAGAGCGACCGGCCGGAGAGCGAGCCCACCCCGCCCAAGAGCGGCAGCCGCGTGATCGTGATCGGCCGCGGCGCGACGACCGAGCCAGACGAGCCCGAGGAGACCGGCGCGCAGGCGGCCGAGGCGGAGCACGCGACGCTCGCGGCGCGCCTCGACGAGGCTCAGGCCGAGATCGACACGTTGCGCGGACGCGCCGACGCCCTGGCGCGGCAGCTGGCCGAGGCGCTCGAGGCGGCCTCTGCGCGCGACGAGGAGGGGCCAGACCCCAGGGTCGCGCTCTCGGCCCGCGACGGCATCATCTCCCGCCTGCAGAGCCAGCTCTCGCACGGGGCCGAGCAGCGGCGTCGCCTCCAGCGCGAGGTCGACGCCTTGCGTGCCCAGCTGAGCGAGCACCGGGAGACCGTCCAGTCCACCGAGGCCGTCGCGGACGTACGCGTCGAGGAGTCGACGCGCGAGCTCGAGGAGCTCACCGAGCGTCTCGAGCGGAGCGAGGCCGAGCGCCGCGACGCGATGACCGCGCTCGAAGAGGCGCGAGAGATCCTCACCCGCGTGATGCGCTCGCTGCCCGAGGAAGACGACGACGTCGCCGTCGGTGGCCAGGCCGAGGCGCGGCGCCTGCGCGACCGCATGGCCCAGCTCGACGCCGAGGCGGCCGATCGCGAGGTCCTCCTCCGCTCCCTGACCGCCCAGCTCCAGGAGCGCGATGACCGCATCCGCGCGCTCGAGCGCATGGCCAACGGCAACGGCGCCCCGGCCGGCCAGGACCGCAACGAGCTCGAGGCACGCTTGCTCGAGATGGAAGAGCGAGTCGCGCGGCTGACCGAAGAGCTGGAACACGAGCGCCGCCGCTCCCTGTAGCTCACGGCCCACCGCCGCGTCCGTCGCCAGCTCCGCGTCCGCTACGGCGTCCACCGCGTCCGCCCCCGCCCCCGCGTCCGCCACCGCGTCCGCGTCCGCCCCCGCGTCCGCGTCCGCCCCCACGTCCGCGTCCGCCCCCGCCCCCGCGTCCGCCCCCGCCCCCGCGTCCGCGTCCGCCCCCGCCCCCGCGTCCGCCACCGCGTCCGCATCCGCATCCGCGTCCGCCACCGCATCCGCGTCCGCCACCGCGTCCGCATACCGCGTCCGTCGCCAGGTCCGCCTCCGCGTCCGCCACCGCGCCCGCCACCGGTACCGCGTCCGCCCCCGCGTCCGAGTCCGCTACCGCGTCCGCCCCCGCGTCCGCCCCCGCGTCCGAGTCCGCTACCGCGTCCGAGTCCGCTACCGCGTCCGCCCCCGCGTCCGAGTCCGCTGTCGCGTCCGAGTCCGCTGTCGCGTCCGCCGTCCGCTGCCGCGTCGTCATCACGCCCGCATGAGCCGAGCGAGGGCGGCCAGCTTTCGCGAAGCGAAAGCGCGAGCCGCAGGGGCCCCAGCGCCCCGCGCTGGGGTCGGCGGCAAAGCGCGCGGAGCGCGCGACCCGCCGTAGTCGGGAGGGGGCCCCCATTGGCGCTTTGCCCAATGGGGGGAGGGCCTGCGTTCAGGCCCTCCAAGAAAAAACGCGCAAAGCGAAAGCGCGAGCCGCGGGGGCCCCAGCGCCCCGCCGCTGGGGTCGGCGACCGAGCGCGCGGAGCGCACGAATCGCCGTAGTCGGGAGGGGGCCCCCATTGGCGCTTTGCCCAATGGGGGGAGGGCCTGCGTTCAGGCCCTCCAACGAGAACAGGCGGCCAGCTTTCGCAAAGCGAAAGCGCGAGCCGCAGGGGCCCCAGCGCCCCGCGCTGGGGTCGGCGGCAAAGCGCGCGGAGCGCGCGACCCGCCGTAGTCGGGAGGGGGGCCCCATTGGCGCTTTGCCCAATGGGGGGAGGGCCTGCGTTCAGGCCCTCCAAAAAAAAAAGGAAGAGGCTCGCTCCCCCTATTCGTCGCTCTCGGCGTCGTCGTTCTCGTCGCCGTCGGAGGCGATCGAGCCGGGGCCCTCGTCTTCGAGCGCGGCGGAGCCTTCGCCCGCCTCTTCCGCGCCGTCGTCGCCGCCCATGCCCGCGCTGCGGACCTGCTCGCGGGTGGCGTCCCCGGGGGCCGCCTGACCGCGACGCTGGTAGCGCGGGGCCTCGCCGGGGCGGGACCAGTCGACCCAGTAGGCGCTGCGGTCGCGCACGTCGATGTGCACGAAGTGGCTGCGCGGATAGAAGCCCACGCCGACGCGGTCGAAGCTGCGCAGGTAGTCACGCACCGCGTGGTTCGGTACGCCGCGCACGCGGATGTCCAGCGCGTGCCCCTGGGTGTGGCGGCTGCTCTCGCGCGTGTTGCCGCCGGAGTGTCGGTAGCCGCTGACGATGGTGATCTGTCGGCCGCCGAAGTGGTCGGACACGCGCGCGAGGATCTCGACGAGCCGTGTCGGAGGCAGAGGGCCGAGGCGCCCGTTTCGGCCGTGGAGGCGCGGGCGCATCATCTCGCGAAGCCTGCGGCGCGCGACCCGGCGCGCGCGACCGCGCGAATCGACCAGCCGGACGCGGAGGCGTCGGTCCAGGGTTCGGCGGTAGAGCACGGCCACGCCTGGGTGGCGCGGCTCTCCCCACCGCCGCGCCGCCTGCTGGCGCTCCTCGCTCGCGTCGAACCCGGGGAGCCGCAGCCGCTGGCCGATCCGGAGGGTGGAGCCGTCCCGCAGCCGGTTCAGCCGCCGCAGGTCGCGCACGCTGCACTCGTGGTCGCGGGCGATGCTCGCGAGAGTGTCACCGCGCGCGACGTAGTGGACCCCGCGCTCCGGGATCCGCAGCACCTGGCCGGGGCGGAGCTGGGCGTCGCGGGAGAGGCCGTTCGCCGCCGCGAGGCTGGTCACGCTGACCTCGTAGCGGCGCGCGACGCGGGCGAGGCTCTGACCCGAACGCACGGTGTGCTCGCGCTGCGCGTGGGCGACGCCGTCCAGGGCAAAGAAGGAGAGGAAGAGGAGGGCGGCCAACCACCCGCTGCGGACTACCGTTGCCATGGCGCGGCGAGAGGGCTACGGGGAGCGCGCGACCCGCGCAAGGTGGCGGCTCGATTTTGCCCCTTCGCTCCCGGCCATGCCCTGCCGAGGCCGATCGCCCCCCGACCCGCTCGGAGGGGCCGAAACCGGTCTCAATTACGCATAACTTAGGCATAATTAGGCCCAAATTATTCACTATTTCTTGACGATCAGGGGAATCGGGTAATGATGACGTCCGGCGCGGGAAACCCGCCGTGGAGCCCCATGGAGCACGAGGACGAGTCGCCGGCGATGCTCGAGGCACCGCACCCCAGCGAGGCCCGGCGCACGCGTGTCGAGAACGCGTCGGCGGGTGATGGCGGCGGCGGAACGGCGCCACGCGGGGCCGAAGGCAGCGCGCTGGATACGCGCGCTCCCGAGACCCGAGGCCCTGATACGCGAGGGTCGGAGGGTCTCACGCGCGAGTCCGAGCGCTCGGTCGCGGCCAAGTCGGCGGAGAAGCCGGCCGCCGACAAGCTGGTCGAGAAGCCGGCGCCGGCCAAGAAGAAGCGGCCCCAGAAGGGCCCGGGGTCCAACCCGAACAACGTCCGCAAGCTCCGGATCGAGCGCATGATGTCGAAGGCGGAGCTGGCCCGGCGCGCGAACCTCTCGGTCCTGACCATCGATCGGGTCGAGAAGGGCTACGGCTGCCGCATGGACACCAAGCGGAAGATCCTCGAGGCGCTCGGGCTGAGCCTCGGCGACCGCGTTCGGGTGTTCGGCGAAGAGGAGTGAGCCCCCGCGCGCAGGCTCGATTCGAGGCCCGATTCGGGGCTTTGTCGAAAAGAGGCGGTCCCGACGCGCCCATGTAATCCTTCCTCGGTGTCGAGAACTGGCTCGGCGCGGGACGGGGCGTAGGCGATGTCGGAAGGCAAGAACCTGGTCGGAGTCGACATCGGCTCGCATTCGATCAAGGTCGCGGAGATCAAGGAGAAGCGGGGAGGCGCCCGCTCACTCGTTCGCTTTGGGTATCACCCTCTGCCGAGCGACACGATCGTCGACGGCCACATCATCAACTCCGGCGCGGTCATCGAGGGGCTCCAGAAGCTCTTCCACAAGGCGCGGCGCAAGGACGTCGCCCTGCGCGTGAGCGGACACTCCGTGATCATCAAGAAGATCACGATGCCGCAGATGACCATCGCGGAGCTCCAGGAGCAGATCACCTGGGAGGCGGAGCAGCACATCCCCTTCGACCTGGCGGAGGTCCAGATCGACTGGCAGGTGCTCTCGCAGCGCCCCGAGCAGGGGCAGATGGACGTGCTCCTCGTCGCCGCGAAGAAAGAGGAGATCAACGACCTCACGAACCTCGCGAGCGAGGCGAAGCTGCGGCCCAGGGTCGTCGACCTCGACGCGTTCACCGTTCAGAACGCGTTCGAGGCAGGGTACGGGCCGCCGCCGTTGGACCAGACCGTCGTGCTCCTGCACGTCGGCGCGTCCCTGACGACGCTCAACATCCTCGCCGAGGGATCGACCTCGTTCACGCGCGACATCGCCAACGGTGGCAACCAGATCACCGAGGAGATCCAGCGGAGCCTCGGGATCAGCGCCGAGGAGGCCGAGGCCTACAAGTGCGGCGGGGACGGGCGAGGGCTGGTGCCGCGCGAGGTGCCGGAGATCATCGGTACGGTGGTCGAGCAGCTCGCGGGCGAGATCCAGCGGTCCCTCGACTTCTACCTGGCGACGAGCGGCGGGGGCGAGATCAGCCGCGTGCTCGTCTCGGGCGGCACCGCCAACATTCGCGCGCTCCTCGACGCGATCGAGCGCCGCTGTCGGGTCCCGGTGGAGCGGCTCGATCCGCTGCGCGTCGCCACGCCCGACAAGGGCGTCGACCCCGCGCTGTTGCAGGCGCGCGCCCCAGAGTCCGCGGTCGCCATCGGGTTGGCGCTCCGCAAAGAACGGGAGAAGCGGGCATGATCCGCATCAACCTCCTCCCCGGCGCTCGCCGGCAGTCGGCCTCGACCGGCGGTGGCAGTCAGGGCTGGATCATCGCCTACCTCGTGGCGGCCGTCCTGACCATCGTCGTGCTGGTGGTGGTCTACATGGGCAAGAACCGTGTGCTCGAGGAGCAGCGCGCGCGCAACGACGCGCTCACCGCGCAGGCGACGGAGCTCGAGCAGCAGTCGGCGAACATCGACGCGGTGCGGGCGGAGCTCGAGCAGAGCCGTCAGCTCGAGACGGTGGTGAGCGACCTGCAGCGCGCGCGCTACGGGCCGACCGCCGTCCTGATGGAGATGTCGCAGATCCTCAGCGTGGGCGGGGGACCGACCGTCGATCCGCAGCGCCTCGAGGAGATCCGGCGGCGCAACCCGCTCGCCGGCGTGAACCCGAGCTGGGATCCGCGTCGCCTCTGGCTGCGCGAGTTCCGTGAAGAGAACCGCGAGTGCTCGGTGACGGGTCTCGGCCGGACCAATGAAGACGTGGCCGAGTTCCTCAAGCGGCTGACGCTCAGCGAGAAGTTCGAGCAGGTGCAGCTCGTCAAGACCGAGCACACCGAAGACAACGAAACCGGGCTGGACCTCATCGCGTTCGAGCTCGACTGCCGGGTGATCTACTGATGGCGACGCCGAAATCAGGTGGAGATCAGTCCTTCGCGCGGCTGCCCGCGGCGGCCAAGGCCGCGCTCGGGCTGGGCCTCGTCGCGCTGATCGGCGCGGTCTACTACTTCGCGCTGCATCTCAGCCTCGACGAGGAGATCGAGACCGCGCAGAGCCAGCACACGCAGCTCGAGCAGCGCATGTCGGCGGCGCGCGAGCGCAACGCCGAGTACGTCCGGCTCCGCGAGCAGGTCTCGCAGCGCGAGGGGCTCGACCGGGCGAACCTCCGCGCGCTCCCGCAAGACGCAGAGACGGCGGCGTTCCTCCAGGATCTCAACCGGATCGCCGAGCTGAGCGGCCTGCAGATCCGCCTCGTCGAGCCGCGCCCCGAGGAGCCGGACGAGCACTACGTCAAGCTCCCGGTCAACCTGCAGATCACGGGCAAGTACCACCAGGTCAGCCGCTTCTTCTACAACATCAGCCGCCTCGATCGCCTCATCAGCATGGAGAACATCCAGATCTCCAACCCGCGCGCCGAGGCGAGCGAGCAGACGGACGGCTCGACCATCGTCGACGTCGACGTCCTGGCCACCACCTACCGCCGCCCCGACGCGCCGGAGCCGCAAGCGGCGGCGCCGACGCCCGCGGGCGCACCGGGGACCTGAGCCATGCGCACCACGACACGATGTTTGCTCGCCTGCGCGCTTCTCCTCGGCCTCGCCGGCTGTGAAGAGGAGAACATCCAGGTCGGACGCAGCTTCCAGCCGGAGGCGCCTGTCGCGCCCGTCGCGCCGGGCGCCGGGCCAGGTGAGGAGGCGGAAGGCGAAGAGGCCGACGCCGGCCCGCAGCTCCCGCAGTACCGCGACGAGGACTTCGTCGAGGCGGACAGCAACCGCGACCCCTTCCACTCCTACGCCGCGATGTTCGTCTCCCGGAGCAGCGAGACGGATCGCGGGAGCGGTCGTGACGTCGTCATGCCGGAGACGAGCATCGACGAGATGCGCCTGCTCGGGATCGTCAGCGGCGTGTCCAACCCGCGCGCGATGCTCGCGGACGCCGAGGGCGTCGGGTACACCGTCCGGCGCGGTGACTACATCGGGCGCTCCGAGGTGGTGCAGGCGGGCGGCACGGAGAGCTTGCCGGTGACGCTGAACTGGCGCGTCGACCGCATCCGGCCGGACTCGATCATCCTGGTCCGCGAGGATCCGACGGCGCCGAACCGGCCGCCGCTCACGCGCGTGATCCCGCTGCGGAGCGAGGACGAGCAGGCGGCGCGCGGCGAATTGCGCACGCGCGGCGTGACCGAGCCGAGCGCCGAGCGCTGAGTCGAAGCGCGCCGCTCGAGAAGGTCCCCCGCGAAGGCCGCTGCTCCGACGGAGCGGCGGCCTTCTGCGCGTCCGCGCTGCACCGTTTTTTTGCGCCGTCGGGCCCTCGCCCGCGAAGATTTCATTCGCATCCGTCCGAAAGACGACGAGAGGAGCTCATGCGACGCAAGAAGTGTGTCTACGTCGAGCGCGGGCCCGGGAGGGCCGCGCCGATCACGAGGAGGCTGTGGGTCGGCCTGCTGACCTTGGCCTTCGCCGCGCCGGCTGCCGCGCAATCTGCGCCGGCCGTCGTGCGCACGCTCGGCGTGTCGGGCGGCGCGGAGCGGGCAGAGGTCGTGCTGGAAGGCGACTTCGACGTGCCTCGCTACGCCCTGCGGACGCGGGATGGAGGGCGCGTGGTGGCGCTCGAGCTCGAGGGGGCGCGGCTCCCCGATGACGGGCTCGCGGTCAGCGGCGCAGCCGGCCTCGTGGAGAACAGCGCGAGCAGCACCACGGCGCGCGGCGTCGTGGTCACGCTCGGGCTGAGCCGCGCGGTGACGCCGCGCGCGCGTGCCTCTCGGGGACGCGTCACGCTCGTGCTCGAGCCCGCGGGCGCCGAGCAGGCGGAGGCGGAGACGGCGGCCACCGGCGGTCACCCCGAGATCCGCAGCGTGCACGTCGAGCGGCGTGACGGACGCGATCGGGTGGTCATCGAGCTCGACCGCGCCGCGCGCTTCCGTACGCTGCCGATGGCCTCCGGGCCGGCCCGCCTCGTCATCGACGACGCGCGAGTGGGGGAGGGCGTCGCCTCCGAGCTCCGCGTCGACGACGGGGAGGACCTGCTGGTGCGCGCGGTGCGCGTCCGGGGCGGCGGGAGCCGCGCCACGGTCGAGGTCGAGCGCCTCGAGGGCGCGCGCGGCACCGCCATCCGCGAGGGCAACCGCATCGTGTGGTTGTTCTCGCCGGGGGAGGGGCGCCAGGCCCGCCCGCGCTCGCGCGCCATCGCCCGCGAGGCGTGGGCCGACGCGGACGGGCTCGAGGGAACCGAGATCGTCGAGGGCGACGAGGTCGCCGCGTTCCTCACCGACGTGCCCATGCAGATCGGTCGCGCTCGCGGCTCTCGTCGCTACCGCGGCCGGCGCATCGACCTCGACTTCCACAACGCGGACATCCACAACATCCTGCGCCTGATCGCGGAGGTCGGCGGCGTCAACATCGTCACGAGCGACGACGTCAGCGGCAGCGTGACCATCCGCATGCGGAACGTCCCGTGGGACCAGGCGCTCGACGTCATCCTGCAGGCCAAGGGGCTGGGCATGGTCCGGCGCGGCAACCTCATCCGGGTCGCGCCGCTCTCCACGCTGGAGAAGGAGCGGGAGCTCGCGATCGCGCGGCAGAAGCAGCAGGTCGAGCTGGCGCCGCTCGAGACGCGGCTCATCCCGGTGAGCTACGCGACGGCGACGGATCTGTCTCCGCGGGTGCAGGAGCTGCTCACGACCCGCGGCAACGTCAGCGTCGACGAGCGCACCAACGTGCTCATCGTGCGCGACACCATCGACAGCCTCGACGACATCGAGGAGCTCGTCCGCACGCTCGACACGCAGACGCCGCAGGTGCTCGTCGAGGCGCGCATCGTCGAGGCGACCAGCCAGTACGTACGCGACGTCGGCATCCAGTGGGGCGGCAACGTCATCGCCTCCACCGCGACCGGGAACCCCACGGGGCTCATCTTCCCGGCCAACGTGGGCGTGACCGGCGGCAACTACGATCAGAACTCGCCGACCGCCGGCCTGACCCCCTTCGCGCAGCGGGTGGCGACGCCCAACTACGCGGTGAACCTCCCCGCACAGACCGCGACGGGCAGCGGCGGCGCGCTCGGGCTCACGCTCGGGAGCCTCGGCGGGACGGTCAACGTCAACGTGCGGCTGAGCGCGGCGGAGTCCACGGGCGTCGTCCGGATCATCAGCTCGCCGCGCATCCTGACCCTCGACAACCACGAGGCGCACATCGCGCAGGGCACGCTCATCCCGTACTCGCAGATCAGCGCGCAGGGCGTCCAGACCGCCTTCCAGGAGGCCAAGCTCGAGCTGCGGGTGACGCCTCACGTCACGGCGGACGGCTCGGTCTCCATGCACGTGAAGGTCACGCGTGACGAGCCCGACTTCACCCGCACCTCGGCGCGGGGCGACCCCACCATCCTCAAGCGGGAGGCGGAGACGCACCTGCTGATCGAGGACGGCCACACCGCGGTGATCGGCGGCATCTACACCCGCAACACCGGCCGCAACGTCGACCAGGTGCCGTTCTTCGGGGACATCCCGATCCTCGGCGTGCTCTTCCAGCGTCGCCGCGTGCGCGACGAGCGGAACGAGCTGCTCATCTTCCTGACCCCTCGAATCGTCAACCGCGCCGAGTCGCTCAGACGATAGACGGCGCGACGGACGGTGCCGAACGAGCCGCCAGCCCCCTGGGTTGGCGGCTCGCTTCGTTCCGTCCAAGCGTCCTCGTCGTCGCTCCTCGACTCGCACGCCGATGTCTCGCGGCGAATCGGTCACCTCCTCTGTGGCGAGGTATTAGGATGGGCGGCGATGGAACGCTGGATATTCCTTTCGGGCATGATGGGCTCGGGCAAGTCGACCGTGGCGGTCGAGGTCGCGCGTCGCCTGGACGCGGAGGCCATCGACCTGGACGCCCGGCTCGTCGCCCGGATCGGCAAGAGCATCGCCGAGATCTTTCGCGACGAAGGAGAGGTCGCCTTCCGGCAGCTCGAGGCGGAGGAGCTCGAGCGCCTGCTCGACGAGGAGGCGCCGAAGGTGGTGGCCCTCGGCGGCGGCACCGTGCTCCGGAGCGAGAGCCGTGCGCGCCTCCTCCGCCGTGGCGTGCTCGTGACGCTCACCGCGCCGGCGGCGGAGCTCGTGCGGAGGGTGGCGGGCAACGCGGAGCGCCCCCTCCTGGCCCGCGGCGAGACGGTGCGGGTGATCGAGGGGCTGCTCGCCGAGCGCGCGAGCGTGTACGCCGAATGCCACGCGGCCATCGCGACGGCCGGCCGGAGCGTGGAGACGATCGCGGCGGACGTGCTGAGCGTCGCGGCGCGGCCTCCGGTCCCCGTCTGTCTGGGCGCGCGAACCTATCGGGTCGAGATCGGCGGGGGCTTGCTCGGAGAGCTGCGCGCGCACGTCGCCGCCTATCTCCCGGCGAAGGTCGTGATGGTCACCGACGAGCACGTGCTCTCGCCGTGGGGCGAGCGCGCGGAGGCGGAGGTGCGCGCGGCGGGGCGCGAGGTCGTGCGCGTGGTGCTCACCCCGGGCGAGGAGCACAAGCGCATCGGCGCGGTGGAGCAGATCTGGGACGCCGCGCTCCAAGCGCAGGTCGACCGGGACGCCGCCGTCCTCGCCGTCGGCGGCGGCGTGGTGGGGGACCTCGCGGGCTTCGCGGCCGCCACGCTGCTGCGCGGAGTGCGCTTCGCCCAGTGTCCGACGAGCCTGCTCGCCATGGTCGACGCGTCCGTCGGCGGCAAGACCGGCTTCGATCGCGACCAGGGCAAGAACCTGGTCGGCGCGTTTCACCAGCCCGAGGTGGTCCTCTGCGACGTCGATACCCTCACCACTCTGCCCGACGCCGAGCTGGCCGCGGGGCTCGCCGAGGTGGTGAAGTCGGCGTGGCTCGACGGTGAGGAGGCGGTCGCCGCGCTCGAGCGAGACGCCGATGCGCTCTCGCGCCGTGACCCGACGGCGCTCGAAGCCGCGATCCGTCGCTCGGTGTCGCTGAAGGCACAGATCGTGGCCGAGGACGAGCGCGAGTCGGGGCGCCGCGCCGTGCTGAACCTGGGCCACACCGTCGGCCACGCCATCGAGGCGGCGCGGGAGTACCGCGGGATCCGGCACGGTGAAGCGGTCGCGCTCGGCATGATCGCCGCCTTCCGGGTGAGCGCGTCGCAGGGGGACGCGGAGGCGGCCGCGCACGAGGAGCGGGTGCGCGCGCTGCTCGCCCGGCTGGGGCTGCCGACGGACCTCGGCGCGTGGATCGAGGAGGGCACCCTCGACTGGATGGCGCACGACAAGAAGCGTCGCGGCGGCAAGGTCCGGTTCGTCGTGCCGGGCCGGCCGGGTCAGGTCGAGCTGGTGCCTCTGAGCGTGGCCGACATCCGCAGGGCCATGGAGCGCCGGTAGGGGCGAGGCGGCCGCGAGCCCCGACGCGGGGTCATCAGATGGCGGCTTATTTGGTGAGGCCGACCGGGCCTCGCTAAAGTGTTCCCCGAGCGCGCGTCGGGCGCGCCCCGGAGGAAGCATGCTGCGTCATCGCTGGATCATCGTCTCGCTGCTCACCGCCCTCGCCGGCTGCGCGCCCGGCAACCCTGGCGGGGCGGTGCTGAACGTGGTCGCCCCGGACGACCAGTGCATCGTCGCGGTGGGGAACACCTCCTTTCCGAGCGGGAGCTACGATCCGTCCGCCCCGGAGCCGTACGTGGCGTCGGTGCGTGTGGCCAATCAGCTGCTCAACCTCAGCGCGACAGGCGCGGGCGGGCCGCCCATGGCGGACCCGAACCCGATGCGCGTGACCGAGGCCGAGATCGAGATTCGAGACATCTCGGGCAACCCGATCGGCGGGTTCGGCAACCCGTTCCGGGTGCCCGTCAGCGGCGACGTGATCCCGAGCTCCGACGGAATGACGGCGGGCGAGGGCATCGTGACCTTCGAGATGATTCCCCGTGGAGTGGCGGCCATGCTCGCGCCGTTCGCGGGGAGCACGGTCGTCGTGTCGACGGTGCTGTTCGGGCGCACGCTGGGGGACGCGGCGATCGAGTTCCCGGAGTTCCTCTTCAACATCGATCTCTGCGCGGCGGGTGGGTGCCTGCAGCGCTGCGTCATGGACACGGAGGGTGCGGCCCTGTGCCAGAACGCGTGCCGCCCGGGGCAGGACACCATGCACCTCTCCTGCGAAGCGAGCTACGGCGAGTGCATCGCGACGATGTAGCCCTCCGGCTCACCGGCCGGTGAGCGCGAACGCGGTCAAGGAAGCCATGACCGCGTCCTCGGTCAGCAGCTTCGCGAGCGCACCCGGGCTGTCGAGGGTGACGCCGCGCTGCGAGGCCAGCCGCGTGAGGGCCACGCCGAGGTCGCCGCACGCGAGGAGCCCGGCGCGCGCGCCGCTGATGAGCGCGGCGCGCCTCGCCGCGCCGTAGTCCTCGAGGTGCTCCGTGCTGGCCAGGAGCTCCCGGATCTGCGTCTGGCCGCGGGGCGGGATGGTCCGCCAGAGATCGGCCGCGAACCCCGCCGCCTCGCGGTCCACGCTGCCGTTGCCGTCCGCGGGGCCGAAGGCCGCGAGCACGCCTCCGATCACGGTGCGCGCGCGCTCGGGCTCGAGGGTCGCGAGCAGGATGTGATCGGGCTGCGTCAGCTCGAGCGCGCGCCCCAGCGCGAAGCGCATCTCGGTCTCGGTCTCCGCGAACCCCGCGCCCGCGAGCAAGGTCGGGGGGGAGGTGCGCGCGATGCGCAGCTCCGCCGCCTCCTTGCGGTCGAAGTAGAACGCAGGGAGATCATCGCGTCCGAGCGCGTCGAGGACGTGCGCGAACGCCCGCGCCTCGGGGGTGGTGGCGACGCGCGTGACGCGATCGTTGGGCTGCGGGAGCTTGCGGGGCGCGCGCCGGAAGAGCGGCGCGGCCTGCTCCCAGAGGACACGCCAGATCTCGCGCACGGGATCCTCGCCGGGCTCGCGCACCAGGCTGGCGACGCGGTCGCGAGAGGGAGGCGGCACGGGAGGGGGAGGCGGGCCATCCACGAAGCGCGCGAGCAGTGAGCGGGCGTGGCTGGCGATGCGCCCCGCGTTCGCGCGGTCGGCGGCGTCGATGAGGGCGGCCAGGGTCTCGAGATCCCCGGGCGCGAGGAGGAAGGCGCGCTGGAGCTGGGCGAGGGCGGCCCGAGGGTCGCGTATCTGCTCGGCGGCGGCGCGGAGCGCCACGGGATCTTCCTGCTCGGGCTCGCTGGGGGAGATGGCGGGCTGCCAGCGACCGAAGGTCGGCGAGCGACGGGGCGCGCGGCGGGCATCGGAGGAGGGGCTCGAAGGAGCCTCGGAGGGCAGCTCGGCTGCTCGCGCATCTGCCTCCGCCTGCGCTGCGGCGGCGGCCTGGGCTTCTGCTTCCTCGGCGGCGGCTCGCGCTTCTGCTTCCTCGGCGGCGGCTCGTGCCTCCGCGTCTGCTTGCGCCTGCGCTGCCGCCGCTTCCGCTTCCGCCGCCGCTTCCGCTTCCGCCGCCGCTTCCGCTTCCGCCGCCGCTTCCGCTTCCGCCGCCGCTTCCGCTTCCGCCGCCGCTTCCGCTTCCGCCGCCGCTTCCGCTTCCGCCGCCGCTT
>JAVJQK010000003.1 GCA_040218145.1 Sandaracinaceae bacterium
GCAGCTCCCCGCGGACGCGTTGCGCGCCCTGAGCGAGAAGCTGCGCGGATACGCCGCGAGCGTGGACCCGGAGCAGCAGGCCGACGCCCTGGGCGCGCGCATCCTGGCGGGCCAGTCGATGTCGGTGACGCAGAAGCAGTCCCCGCGCGTGCAGACTGACGGGGACGAGACGACGAAGCGGCTGGTCACTCTGCGTGGAACGCGCAAGTCGTCAGCCCCCACGGACTCGCCGCCGAAGCCCCAGCCGCCGCGCGACGAGCCCGACCCGAGCGCCTCTGCACGCGACGAGCGCGACCCCGGCGAGCCGCCCGACGAACCCGGCGACAAGTAGGTTGCGCGCGGCTCGATCACGGCTCGAGCCGCGCACAGCTGCGTCCGTCGAGCCCCCCGCCTGGGACAAATCCGCTGTCCATGTAGAGGGTTGCGGTATTCGGCCCGAGAGAGCGGCCGGTCCGGGGGCAGGAAGCCGGGACACCCTCCGAAATCTCGCTGTTCCGTCGCCGCGGCGCCGGCGGGAGAGGCGGCGCGGGGGAGCACCCGGGATGACGCGGAGGAGCACCCGGGATGGCGCGGGCGCTACTCTGCCCAGGGCCCAGGCCGATGTTCGGTTGCGCGACTCATTGCTCGTCACGGAAGCTGCCGTCGAGACCGCGTCGACCTGGTCCCACCGATCAATCGTCCGGGTCGCCGACCTCGGCCGCGAGGCGGGCGCTGAGCGCGCCGCCCTTGTGGGGGAACGGCTGGTCCGGGATGGGGCGCCCGAGGAAGGGGCAGAGCTGCTCGAAGCCCTCGCCATCGGTGATGCGCAGCTCGAGCAGCTTGCCGGGCTTGTCCGCGAAGTAGCGCCGCACGTCGTCGACGTGCTTGCGATAGACGTGACGAAAGCGCTCGGGGTGGAACTCGTAGGTGCCGTAGGTCGCCGCGCGGAGGAACCGCCGAATGCGCATGTGCGTCTCGGCGGCCTTGGTTTCCGTCTCGGCGAAGGCGTCCCGGCCCGTCCAGTGGTTTTGACAGCTCTTCAGCCAGGCGTCCTCGTCTCGCAATGTCAGGACGAACTTGGCGTCCGGGTGCTGGCGGTCGAGCTGGGCGTAGTACGGCGAGACCGTGATGTCGGTGATGCCGTCGAAGGCCTCGAGCAGCTGGAAGTCGAGGTCGCCACTCGCGAGCGCGCGGAAGGTGTCGTCGTCGATCGGATAATGGACGGTGTCGATGCCCAGCACGTGCAGCCCCGCGGTCAGGCTCCGCGTGCCGGTGCGGCTCAAGCCCAGCCCGAACACCGGGTGGCGCCGGTTCCAGCGCGGCCAGTCGCGCTCGTGCTCCTCGGCGTACTGGATGACCTCTTCGCGCACGAGGGGGGCGCGCTCGGTCAGGCCGAGCTCCGCGATCTGCTCGGCGCCGAGCTCGGGTAGCCTCGCGATCGCCTGCGCGAGCTCCTCCGGCGTGGTCCCCTCGGGAAGCGCGCGCTGCGCCCACTCGACTGCGGCCCGCGCCACGCGCAGCTCCACGACCTGGCTGTCGCCCCAGGCGTCGAGGGCGGCGTCGAGCTTGCGGCGCTGCTCACGCGTACGACTGCGCAGCTCGCGGAGCGCGTACTTGGACCACACGTCGTGCAGCCACTGAAAGTGGTCGTGGAAGATGCGGAAGCTCTTGAACGACTTCGTGTACCCGAGCCGGTTGAGCGCGAGCTTGCGCAGGCGCGACTCGGGACGAAGCACGTACGCCTCGTCGTGAACGGGCGGCTCGATCTTCGCCATCTCACGGATCACGTCGATCCGCGTGATGTGCACGCCGCAGTGGATGCGGCCGCGGAACCGGTCGTGCACGTAGCAGTCGACGTAGGCCTGGTCGTTCCTCTCGAGCCACGGCCGCATGTCCTCGAAGATGAGGCTGTCCGCGTCCACCGCGACGACGAGATCGGCGTCGTAGTCGATCTCGACCATGCGCCGAACGGTCTCCGTGAACGGCCGGCAGTGGGAGAGGACGTGCACCTCGTCGGGCTGCAAGTTCTCCTTGGCGAGATCCAGGGCGAGGTCGCTCGTCCGCTCACCGATGGTGCGGAACACCAGGGCCACTTTCTTCATCGATCGGTCTCCGTCGTTCCCGACTAGCAGGAGCTGTCCCAACGAAAAGGCGCGTTGAGGTCGCCGGCGCGCGCGTCGAACAGCTCGCGCACCGCGTCCGGCAGCTCCGTCTCCCACCGCGTGTCCAGACGGAAGCCGCCCCTGAGGGATTCGTAATAATCGCGGCTCCGCTCCGGCACGGTGGCGAAGGCGGGGTCGTCCACGTCACCGGCGCGCGCCACCACGGACTGGGTGCCGGTGTTGCCGCCGAGGGGGTGATGCTCGCGCGTCTGATAGCGGAGCATCTCGGGCTCGAACGAGAGCCCCAGGAACGCACAGACCTCACGCACCGACGCCTCGGGCGCCGTGGCGAGGGTCTCGTAGCGGAGGAGCATCCAGTCGTCGGGCCGCTCGTCCAGGAACGCCTGGGTCTCTCGGATCTGCGCCGCCCAGCCGTCCACCACCTGGCGCGGATCCTCGTCGGGGTACTTCCGCACCCGGCTGTTGACCACCGCGCGACCGTCGCGGGCCATGAAGATGCGCTTGTGGGGGACGCCGACCGCGTCGAGCTCCTCCGCGCGAGCCCGCAGCCAGTCGACCTTCTTCGTCGAGTCGACGATCACCGGCGCCCCCGTCAGGCGCGCCACCTGGGCGTAGACGTCGGGCTCCGGGGGCTGGGTGAAGCGGCTCCAGACCGGGCAGCCCTCCCCGCAGATCTTGCAGACGCGTTTCCGACGCGGCTTCTCGAGGTTGCCGATGAAGAGCGTCTTCTTGGCCTCGCCGGCGTAGAAGCACTCGGAGTGGCTGCCGAGGACCAACCCGAGCAGCGTGGAGCCGGAGTGGCCCGCGCCGCAGATCGCGACGGCGAGGCGGTGGAGTCGTTCGGTCATGAACGGGTGGCGGAATATAGGAGCCATGGGGGGCGCACGCATGTGCTATCGACGCCCCATGCTGCGCGGACGTGTCGAGCTGCCGATCCTCGAGAGCCGCCTGCTCGCCGGCAACGTGCTGGGCGACCCGGCCGAGCGCGAGGTGCTGGTCTACCTTCCGCCGAGCTACGACGGGACCAAGCGCTTTCCGGTCCTGTGGGTGCTCCCCCCCTACGCGGCCGGGCACCGCTCGATGCTGAACTACAAGTGCTGGGAGCCGGGTCTCTTCGAGCGCTACGAAGCCCTGCTCTCCACCGGGGCGGCGGCGGAGGCGATCCTGGTCTCCCCCGACTGCATGACGCGCTGGGGCGGCAGTCAGTTCCTCGACTCAGCGGCCACCGGTCCATACCAGCGCTACCTCGTCGAGGAGGTCCTGCCGTTCGTCGACGCCCGCTACCGGACCATCCCGGAGCGCGAGGCGCGGGCCGTGGTGGGGCGATCGTCGGGCGGGTTCGGCGCGCTGCGGCTCGCGATCGATCGCCCCGAGGCGTTCGCGGTCTACGGCAGCCACGCGGGGGACGCGGCGTTCGAGGCGAGCATCCGGCCGAGCTTCACGTCGGCGGCCATCACCCTGCAGCTCGCCGGCGGCGTGGCCGCCTTCCTGGAGCGCTTCGCAGAGAAGGGCCCGCGGAGCGGCGGCGACTTCGAGGCCATCATGACGATCGCGACCGCGGCCTGCTACGCGCCCGAGCCCGACGCGCCCTTCCCCCACGCCGCCCTGCCGTTCGACCTCGAGACGGCGCTGCCCGTCCCGGCGGTCTGGGAGCGGTGGCTGGCGCACGACCCCGTGGTGCGGCTGGACGCGCAGCCGGAGGCGATGAGAGACGCGGCCTACGTCTTCCTCGACGCGGGCGATCGCGATGAGCATGGGCTGCAAATCGGAGCGCGCATGGTGCGCGACCGACTGGCGGCGCGAGGGGTCCGCGTCACTCACGAAGAGTTCCCCGGCGGACACCGCGGCACCGCGTGGCGGTACGACGTGTCCATCCCGCTCCTCCTGGCCGAGGTCGCGCGCGCGTGACGTGCTTGGGTTTTGGGGACGGCTCTCGTATCCTGCGCCGACACCGCGGCGGTTCGGAGCGCTGATGGCTTCCAAGAAGACGACGAAGAAGACGAGCAAGAAGACGTCGGCCAAGCGGCCGGCGGCCAAAGCGTCCGCCGCGAAGGCCTCCTCTGACGAGGCGCCCGCCAAGAAGGCGCCCGCCAAGACGGCACCCGCCAAGAAGGCGCCCGCCAAGAAGGCGCCCGCCAAGAGCGCGGCGAGGTCCGAGACGGGCGAGGTCTCCAAGACCAGCCCCACCTCCACCAAGTCGCAGGCGGCCAAGGACATCGCGCGGCGCGTGCTCGACGGGGACGGTGACAAGACCGTCGCCGAGCTGGGAAACGATCTCGTCAGCGGCAAGACCTCTGTCGCCGCACAGGCCGGACGCGTGCTGGACGAGATCGTCAACCACAAGCCCGAGGCCGTCGTCTCGATCATCGACCGATACGCGACGGTGATCGGCAAGAAGGCGCGGCGCCCCGCGCAGTCGGCCGCCCACGCGCTCCCGGTCATGGCCCGCGTGGCGCCCGCCCGGGTCGCCCGCCACCTGCCGAAGCTGAAGGAGTGCTTCGACGACGCGACGGACGCTGGCAAGGACGGCCTCGTCCGCACCTTCGCGGGGCTCTGCACCGCCTCGGTGGCGTACCAGAAGCGGCTCGAGGACGTGCTCAACAAGGCGCTCCGTGAGACGGACGCCAAGACGTTGATCGCGTGGACGGAAGTCGTGCTCCCGGCGCTCAAGGGCGAGCCGCACGCGCGGGCGCGCGCGACGGTCGAGGCGAGACTCGACCGCATCCCGCGGGCGAACGCACAGAAGATCGCCGACTTCCTCGGGATAAAGCTTCGCTTGCGCTATCGCTGAGACCTCGCGCCGAGCGTCGACGCCACGCGAGCGCACGCCGCTATCTTGGGATCTGGCCCGGCTTCTGCTAACAGGGCCAGCATGCGTAGCGGAATTCGTGGGGGTGGGGCGGTCCGTCCGTTCAGCATCTTGCTCGGCTTCTTGGCCTTGTCACTCGCGCTGGCCGGCTGCCGGCGGCGCGGCGCCGAGGAGACCGAGGAGGGGGCGAGCGCGGGTGGTGCGACCCCTCAAGCCGAAGAGGTCGAGGCGGGACCGCCGCCGGAGGACTGGCCTCGGATCCTGGTGGTCGGGCCCGGTGTCGGCCCAGCGCTCTACCTCGGGCACGCGGAGAACGCGCCGGCCGTCGGGTACCTCAACCCGGGCGTGCGCGTCCGGCTCGAGAGCGCGCCGCTGAACGGTCGCGTCGAGGTCCTCGTCGCGGGCGCCCTGGCCACCAAGGGCTGGGTGCCGCTGAGCCGCGTCGCGGCGTACGCGCAGCACCGCGGTCGGGTCGAGGGCACCCGCGCCTATCTCGCGCCGGGGGATCTCGTGGGCATCCTCGGGCCGGCCGAAGACGAGGGACAGATGCGCGTCGAGGTCCGCCCCTGGATGGGCGGCGCGAGCTTCGTCGGTCCCTTCGTCGGCACCTTCCCGATGGAGCACCTCGCCGATCATCCGCCCGAGGACGACGCCGAAGGTGTGACACCGGGTGACTGCTACCGCCTCCCGGCGGGCCAGACCGTGCCGATGTACGAGCGCCCGGGCGGCGAGCCGGTCGCCAACCTCCCCCCGAGCGACCCGGGCATGACCGTGACCGTCCTGCGCGCGCGCGGCGACTGGTATGGCGTGCGGGCCGGCTTCGGCCCCTACCTGACGGGCTACGTGCAGGGGAACCTGACGGCGTGTGGCGGCGACGCCCCCGCGCCCGAGCCGATGGTGCCCGCGAGCGACGGCGACCGACCCTACTGGATGGGGCAGGAGAGCGGCCCGCTCCACCGGGTCGCGGCCGGGACGCGCGTCCGCTTCCACGGCCGCACGATCGCGCGGCTCCGCTCCCAGGGCTGGGCGCGGGAGCTCGGCCGACAGGACGGCGGCATGGTCGATGTCTTCGTCGCCGTCGACGAGGACGTCGCGCTCCGCGGCCTGGTGCCCGAGGACAGCCTCACCCTGGTCGAAGGTGCGAGCCCCGCCGCCGCCGAGAGCGCGCCGGCGCCCGCGCCCGAGCCCGAGCCCGAAGAAGACCTGCCGCCCGAGCTGCAGTGAGCGAAGCGGCGCTCGACGCGCTCCCCGTGACCACGGAACGTGCAGTCCTCCGACTCGCGCGAGACGAGGACGCGAGGCGCGTCGCCGACTACCAGCGCCGCAACCGCGCGCACTTCGCGCGCTGGGATCCCCGGCGGCCCGAGGGCTTCTTCACGGACGCCTTCTGGCACCGTCGGGTCGCGGCCGACGCCGAGCTGAGCGCCCAGGACCGGGCCTATCGCCTCTTCGTCTTCTCCCACGACGAGGCCACGGTGCGGGGTCACGTTCACTTCGCGAACGTCGTCCGGGGCGCCTTCCAGTGCTGTCACCTCGGCTTCGGGATCGATCGGGGCCATGAGGGCCGCGGCCTGATGCGGGAGAGCCTCGACGCCGCCATCGGGTGGGCCTTCGGGCCGCTGCGGCTGCACCGGATCGAGGCGAACCATCGCCCGGACAACCTGCGGAGCGGAGGCTTGCTCGAACGGCTCGGGTTCGCGCCGCAGGGCTACGCGCGCGACTACCTACTGATCGACGGCGAATGGCACGACCACGTGCTCACGGCGCGGCTCAACCCCGATTGGCGGCCGTGACGCGCGCGCTCCTCCTCGTCCCCTTGCTGCTCGCGTGCGGCGGCCCGCCTCCCCCCGCGGCGCCTGCGTCCGCGCCGGAGATGGCCTTCCAGCAGGTGCAGCCGCCGGGCTCGCGACTCCGGCTCACCTTGCCGGCGTCGATGCGCCGTGTCCGACACACGCTGCGCTACGAGGACGCGGCGCTCGGCGTGGCCGTGCAGGTCTCGGACGCGACCGTCACCCCGGGCAACGAGGCCGAGATCGTCGAGGCGGATCTGGCGCGCCTCCGCGCCGCCGACCCCGAGGTTCGCACGCGGCCGATCACGTGGGGCTCGGGCATCGAGGGCGTCGAGGTCGACGGGCGGGTGGGGCACGCGCGGCTCCGCATCCTGACCCTCTGGCGTGACGGAGCGCTCGCGCGGGTGCTCGTGCGTCACCCAGCGCGCGAACGGCGCGTCGTCGCGCGCATCCTGGATTCGGTGCAGCTCGATCCGTCGGCGGAGCTCGACCCGGTGGCCGTGCTCGGCATCCGCATGAGCGTCCCGGCCGAGCTGTCGACCCTGCTCGTCTCGAACGAGGAGCTCGTCTTGCGCACCGCGGCGCGAGCCGTGCCCTTCCCGTCCGGCGACGCGTCCATCGACGTCGTCTACGCGCCCTTCGTCGGCGCGCGCCCCGAGAGCAGCGAGGCGCGAGGCCGCTTGCTCGGCGCGCGCTTCTCGGGGCTGCCGATCGAAGGCACGCCCCAGGCGACCCAGCTGAGCGGGAGCGCCCTGCCCGGCTATCAGATCGCGATGTCCGCCACCGTCGAGGGCACGCCGCTGCTCTTGTACGGCGCGTATCTGGAGACCGAGGGCGGCGCCTTCCTCTTGCGCGCGAGCGTGGACGCGAGCCAGGCCGAGCGCTGGGCGCCCCGCTTCGAGGCCATGGCGCGCTCGCTTCGACCGCGCGCTCCGGTGCACAATCCGGCGCATGTCACGCGTCGCTGACCTCACCTGGATCGACGTACGAGACGCGCTCGAGCGCGGCGCGCCTGCCATCCTGCCCGTGGGCGCCGCGGCCAAGCAACACGGCCTGCACTTGCCCATGTCGACCGACCAGCTGACGGCCGAGGCGATGGCGGCGCGCGTGGCCGAGCGTGTCGACGGCCTCGCGTGGCCCACCGTCGGCTACGGTCACTACCCCGCGTTCCTCGACTACCCCGGCTCCACCAGCCTCCCCGCCGACGTCTTCTCCGGCGTGATCGAGGCTCTGCTCCGGGACCTCGTCCGGGCTGGCGCCCAGCGGGTCCTGATCCTCAACACCGGCATCAGCACCATCCGCCCCATCGAGCACGCCCGGGAGCTCGTCGACGCCGACATCACCATCGCGCACCTGTACCGGGGCGATCGATACCTCGCGGCCAAGCGCGCAGTCTGCACGCAGGAACGCGGCGAGCACGCCGACGAAGCCGAGACGAGCGTCATGCTCCACCTCCACCCCGAGCGCGTGAACCTCGCGAAGGCGCGCGTCTGGACCACCCCGGTCCAGCCCGGCCGCTGGACCCCGAGCGACCCGAGCAGCCCCAGCTACAGCCCGCAAGGCGTCTTCGGCGACCCCACCCACGCTACCGCAGCCAAGGGAGCTCACCTCCTCGAGGCCATGCTCGAAGACACCCTCCGCATCCTAGGACACAGGGACGGTGTTTACTTGTGACCGGACTTTTTGCGCACCCATATCTAGGGATAAGCAACCTCCCCGATCGCGCCGCGATGAGGTGCGCATGCCCCGAACGAGAAGACTCGAGTGCGCCGACAGCCTCGTCCACATCATCGTCCGCACGGTGGACGAGAAGTTCATCTTCACCGACGACGAGGTCCGCGCCGCCTACCTCACCCGCCTCAACCGTGCCGTCGCGCGCACGGACTGGCGGCTCGCCGCCTACGCGGTGATGTCCAACCACGTCCACCTCGTGATGCTCACGGGGCTCGACCCGCTCGTCGTCTGGGCCAAACGAGCGCACTGCGGGTTCGTCGTCTGGTACCACCGACGGCGGCGGGCCGCGGGCGAGCGCTCTCGCGGGCCCATCATCGCGGAGCGCCCGACCTGTATTCACGTCGACGCGGCGCTGGGTGGGCTCCTCGTCGGTTACGTACACGACAACCCGGTCCGGGCCGGTGTCGTGTCGCGGCCGGAGGATTCGAGTTGGACCAGCCATCGGGCGGTCTTGGGGCTCGAACCCGGCATCCCGCAGCTCGACATCGAGCTGGCGCGGGATCTCTGCGCACTCTCCTCGCGCGCTGCTGTCGCGGCTCCGCGCTTCGATGCCGAGCGCATCCCGGCCGTGCGAACGAGAGTACGCGAGGCGTACGGGACCGGCGTGGAGGTCTCATCGGCGACCCTCGCTGCCCGGTTGACGATGAAGCCGGCGCTCTCGCCGGGCGCCCACGCGCGCGAAGGCTTCCTCGGCACGGCAGAGGAGGTCCTGCGCGCGGTGGCCAAAGTGGAGGAGGTCGGCGTGGCACAGATGCGAGAGCGGCTGCGCAGGGACGGGCGGACGCGGGCGAGACGCGTCGCGATCCTGACCTGGTTCGCCCTGGAGCGGCCGATGACCGAGATGGCGGCGGCGCTCGCGGTCAGCCGCTCGGCTGCATCGCGCGTCGTCACGCAATACGGTGGAGATTCGGAGCTCCTCGCAGCGGCAGGGCGGGTCCTGCGCGTCCTGAACCAGGCCCGCCAGGAGCGTGATGCGGCCTGAACCGGCCGCGGTGGCTGCGATCCGATGAATCGTACAGCGAAACCCTAACTGCCACACTGCCCCTGTGTTGCGGGGAGACGTCTCGAAGCGGCCGGGTCCCGTCTCGGTGGCTGCGGCTCCAACGAGCGCACACTGCAACCTTCACTGTCAACAAGTCAACAAGTAAACACCGTCCCCTGTCCCCTGGGCGGGGGTCCTAGAACAGGGTGTCTACCGGTTGGATGCGGATGCGGTCGCGGGGGATCTGGAGGGGGTAGGCGACGATGTCGCGGTCCTCGGCGAGGACGGCGGCGGAGACTTCGCTGCGGTAGGTGATCGGGGACTCGGCGTCGGTGGCGAGGGCCTCGGCGAGCTGCTCGGCGTCGCTGGCGACGCAGGCGATCTGGAGGCGGTCGGGGGTCAGGTGGCGGCGCATGGTGGCGTTGAGGGTCTCGGGCGTGAGGGCGCGCCAGGACTCGCGCAGGCGCTCGAGGTAGGCGGCGTCCACGCCGTAGTAGGCGTCGTCCATCGCGAAGCCGAGGCGGCGGCTCGAGGTCTGCAAGAAGAGGGCGTAGTAGCGGTCGGCGAAGGCGCGGACACGGTCGAGCGCCTCCTGATCCATGCCTCCCTCGACGAGCTGGGTGAGCTCGCGGATGGCCAGGCGGATCGCGAAGTGCGCGGTCTCGGGGCGCAAGGGACGCAGCCAGATGGAGAAGTGCTGCTGACGACGCGCGACGTTCGGCAGGGGGAAGGTCGACCATCCCTCCTGCGTGAAGTGCTCGGCGTAGGCGTAGTCGCCGTAGTTCAAGCCGCGCTCTCCGCGGATCTGCTGCATGAGGCGGCCGATGAACTGGCGGTGCTGGCCGAGCCACGCGGCGACGAGGACGAGCGCGGGGTAGTCGGGGTCGTCGCGCTGGACGTCGATGGGGAAGCCCATGGAGACGGCCACCGACTGGGCCTCGGGCTTGCGCACGATGAGCACGCGTCGGCGCTCGACGTCGGGCGGCGCGGGCAGGACGCGCCGGCCGACGCACTGCGCGGAGGTGAGCTGCGAGATGTCGCTCCGGAGGCGCTCGGCCAGCGGCGCGGGGTAGTCACCCGCGATGCCCACGATGGATCGACCTGCGCAGAAGACCCGCGCCCGCTGGGCCCGCACGTCGTCGACGCGGACGCGCGCGAGCGCCGCCTCGGTGCCCAGCGCGGGGTGCGCGTAGGGGTGCCCCTCGTACATGAGCGTCTGCAGGGCTTGCTTGCCCAGCTCCTCGTCGTCCGCGCTCCGGAGGCTCACCACCAGGGCGTCGCGCTGCTGATCCCGGACGCGCCCGAAGTCCTCCTCGCTCATGCGCGGCTGGAGCAGCACGTCCCGGAAGAGCGCGTAGAAGGCGTCGGCGTGGTCGCGGTGCACCTGGCCGACGAAGACGGTCATGTCCCGCTCGACGTGCGCGGAGATGCGGCCCGCCATGGGGTAGAGGGCGCGGCTCAGCTCGGCGTAGCTGAGCGCGCCGGCGCCGCCCCCCGCCATCAGCTCGGCCGCGAGCCGCGTCACGCCTTCGTAGCCGGCAGGGTCGGACGCGGAGCCCGCCTCGAACGCGACCCGGAAGGTCACGACGGGGTCCGAGCTCGGCTGGGCCACGACGAGGGGCGCGTCACGGAGCGGCTCCCGCGCGATGGTCTCCGGCGCGGGCTCGACGGACTCGTCCTCGAGCCGCGGATATTCGCGCGGCGCGGGCGGGGCGCCCCCACAGCTCGCGAGCCCAAACCCCAGCGCGAGGCCGGTCAGTACGGGCACCGCCACCCGGGAACGCGTCGCTCCCGTGCGGATCGAGCTCCCAGGCATCTTCCCCCCGCGCACGGCTCCTCCGACCACGGCTCCCCGGAGCGACGCGACCCCGCGCGCGGCACTCGAGAGCAACGCTCCGCCGCGAATCGAGCCACCGCGAGTCACCCCGCCGCGCATCACTCCGCGCTCCCGCGCGCGAGCGTGACGACGAAGCGCCGCGACTCGGTCAAGAGCTCGCCCGCGACGCGCGAGACGTCGGCGGGCGTGACGGCGGCCAGCGCCGCGAGGTAGCCGTCGAGCGCGTCGAGCGAGCCGCCGACCGCGATGTAACGCGCCGCCATGTCCGCCACGTCCGAGGGCGTCTGCATGTCGGTGAGCAGCGCGTAGCGCACGTGGCTCTTGACCGCCTCCACGCGCTCGGCGTCGACCTCGCCCTCCGCGAGCGCGTCGATGGCGCCCTGCAGCGCGCCGAGGGTCGCGTCGAACTCGGCGCCCTCCGCGAGCACGGCGGTGGCGACGAAGAGGTGCGGGTCGATGCTGTGGTCGCCCGCCCAGCTGCCCAGCTCGATCACGCTCCGGTCCTCCACCACCAGGCGCTGATAGAGCGGCGCCGACTCGCTGAAGAGGAGCCCGTGCACCACTCGCAACGCGGCCGTGTCGCGCAGGGCCGCGGCGCGGGCGGCGTCGGTGCGCCCGGACACGAAGGCCGGGGTCCGCCACGCGGCGTACATGCGGGGCGAGGCGGGCGCGGGCCAGTCGATGTGGCGCCGCACGCCCTCGGTCGGCTCGGGCTCGGCCTGGATGCGGCTCCGCGCCCTTCGACCGCGCCAGCGCCCGTAGTGCTCCCGCGCGAGCGCGAGCAGCTGGTCGTGGTCGACGTCGCCCGCGACGATGAGCGTCGTGTTGTCGGGCGTGTAGAAGCGCTGGAAGAAGCGCCGCGAGTAGGCGACCTCCTCCGGCATGCGGTCGATGTCCCGCAGGTAGCCGAGCGTGGTGTGGCCGTAGGTGTGGCGCGAGAACGCGATCTCGCTCAGCGTCTCCCACATCCGGGTGCTCGGCCGCGCGGCGCTCGTGTCGTACTCGCCGCGCACCGCTCCGGTCTCCGTGCGGTAGGCCTCCTCGGTGTACGAGAGGTTCTGGAAGCGGTCGGCCTCGAGCTCGACGACCTGCGCCAGCACGCTCGAAGGCGCGGTGACCGTGTAGAGCGTGAAGTCCTGCGTGGTGTACGCGTTGTTGTCGGCCCCGAAGCCCTGGATCGCGGCCTCGTAGTCCGCCTGCGGGTGCCTCTCGGTGCCGCGGAACATCATGTGCTCGAAGAGGTGCGCGTAGCCGCTGTGACCCGGCTCGACCTCGTCGCGCGCGCCGACGCCGACCAGCGTGTAGTAGGCGACGATGCCGGGGCTGTCGGTGCGCAGGCTGATCACGCGCATCCCGTTCGGCAGCCGATCCTCGCGCGGCGCGTCGGGGAACACGGTCTGCGCCGACGCCACGGCCGGCAGCATTGCGACCAATAGAGCGAGCCAGCGCATCACGCCCCCGCCTTCAGGAAGCTCGGCAGGTAGTCGGGCGGCGAGGCGTAGCCGAGGAGGAAGAGCAAGCTCGCGGCCACGTTCGCGAGCCCGGGCGCCTCGACGTGCTCGTCGATCGCGACGCCCCCGCCCGGCGCGTACACGTAGCAGGGCACGGGGTTGAGGGTGTGGCTGGTGCGCGCCTTCAGCGCCCCGCTCTCCTTCCTCTGGTAGTCGCCGCTCGACTTGTCGACCTCGTACATCTGGTCGGCGTTGCCGTGGTCGGCGGTGAGGATCAACGCGCCCTTCTGCTTCTTCAGGAAGGGCAGGATGCGACCGATCTGGAGATCCACCGCCTCGACCGCGACGATCGCCGCCTCGAGAAAGCCGGTGTGCCCGACCATGTCGCCGTTCGCGTAGTTCACGCGCGCGTGGCGGTATTCCCCGGTCGCCAGCGCGTCGAGGAGCCGGTCCGTGATCTCCGCCGCCTTCATCCACGGCCGCTCCTCGAAGGGGCGCGTGTCGCTGTCGACCTGGACGTAGGTCTCGTTCGCCGGGTCGAAGGGCTCGGTGCGGTTCCCGTTCCAGAAGTAGGTGACGTGCCCGAACTTCTGGGTCTCGCTGATCGCGAGCTGCGTGACCCCGTTGGCCGCGAGGTGCTCGCCCACGCTCCGGTCGATGCTCGGCGGCTCCACCAGGAAGGTGCGCGGCAGGAGCAGATCTCCGTCGTACTGCATCATGCCGGCGTAGAAGACGTCCGGCCGCGGGCCGCGCTCGAAGCCGTCGAAGTCCTCCTCGTCGAAGGCGCGCGTGATCTCGAGCGCGCGGTCGCCGCGGAAGTTGAAGAACAGCACGCTCGCGCCGTCGCGGATGGGCCCCACCGGCTCGCCGCCGTCGGCGATCACGAAGCCCGGGAGGTTCTGGTCGGTCGCGCCCGTCTCCTCGCGCAGGGTCTCGATGGCCTCGCGGAGGCTCCCGAAGCTCCGCCCTTCGCCGCGCACGTGGAGCTTCCAGCCGCGCTCGACCATCGCCCAGTCGGCCTCGTAGCGATCCATGGTGACCTTCATGCGGCCGCCGCCGCTCGCCACCCGGTAGTCGCGCCCGTCCTGGCTCAGCTCGGAGAGCACCTCCTCGAGCTGCTCGACGTACTCGAGCGCGCTCGTCTCCGGCACGTCGCGCCCGTCGAGCAGCGCGTGCACGCGGGCCCTCTGCACTCCGTCCTGCGCGGCGCGCCGCAGCATCGCGAAGAGGTGCGTGATGTGCGAGTGCACGTTGCCGTCGCTCAGCAGCCCGATGAAGTGCAGCGGCTCGCCGCTCTCCTTCACCCTCGCGACGGCCTGGCGCCACGGCTCGCCCTCGAAGAGGGTGCCGTCCTCGATCGCGCGGTTCACGAGCTTCGCGCCCTGCTCGAAGACGCGCCCCGCGCCGAGCGCGTTGTGACCCACCTCGCTGTTGCCCATGTCGTCGTCGCTCGGCAGGCCGACCGCGGTGCCGTGCGCCCTCAGGGGCACGAAGCACGCGTTCTCCTTCAGCCAGTCGAGGTTGGGCGTGCGCGCCAGCCAGACGGCGTCGCCCTCGTCCTCGCGGCCCATGCCGACTCCGTCCATGACGACGACGAGCACGGGGCCCTCGACGCCGGGAAACGACGGGTGCTTTCGCAGGGTCAGATCGGTACTCATGCGGGCAGGTCTAGTCGCGCCCCCGGCTCGACACCAGCGTGGCCGAGACGCCGAAGTGGTCCGAGAGGTGCACGCCCGGGGCGAGCGGCTCGGTCCCGAAGAGCGAGACGGCGCGCGGGACCCAGCCCGGGGTGCGGGCGAGCACGCGGTCGTAGCGGACGTGCTTCTCCCTCCCCTTCGCGGCCAGGCGCATCGCGTTGCGCGTGGTGTCCTCAGTATGGCCGGGCTCGCCGGGGCGCAGGGCGGGCCAGAGATCGACGTAGCGCGGGTCGAGCGCCGCCTCCTCCGGGTCCGCGGGGTCGAAGTTGAAGTCGCCGAGCAGGACGGCCCGGTCGAAGGCGTCGAGGGCCTCGAACGCGGCCTCGAGCTGCGCGCCGCGAGTCGCCCCCATCTCGCGCGTGGACTCGAAGTGCGCCGTCGCGACCACCAGCGGCCCCGCGTCCGTGGTCAGCTCCATCGCGAGCAGGCTGCGCCCCATCGCGCTCGGCAACGGGAGCTCCCACGCGCGGGTGACGGGGACCCGCGAGATCAACATCACGCCGTACGAGACCGCGACGCCCACGCCCTCCGCGAGCACCGCCTGCTCCCGCACCCAGTCCGCCTCGAGGAGCCGGTCGCGCAGATCCGGGAGCACCTCCTGCAGCGCGATCACGTCGGCGTCGCTCCGCTCGAGCGCGTCGAGGAGCCCGCGCAGGCGCCGCGCCCGGTGCGCCGCGGAGAACCAGGTGTTCTGGGTCAGCACGGTCAGCGCCGAGATCGGTCCCGGCTCCGGGGCGGCGAAGCCCCAGCGGCCGCTCGACCACGAGAGCAACGGGATCTCCTCGGCGCTCACGGGGCGATCCTACGCGGAAGGCGCGCGGTGCTCTACAATCGCGGACGACCGGGGAGTCGGGATGAAACGAGCTGGCTTGTTCTGCCTCGCGCTGGCGATGACCGCGTGCGGCGATGGGATGATGGTAGCGGACGGAGGGACGGACGGCGGCGAGCCGCTCATCCCCGTCGCGGTCGACACGAGCGCGCCGTCAACGGTCCGCGCGGGCGCGCCGCTGCCGGTGTCGTGCCTCTTGATCGACGAGGCGGGCGAGACGTTCACGCCGCCGCCCGAGCTGGATCGCTCGCTGCGGTTCGCGCCGCGCGACTCGGTGCTGCGCATGGAGGACGGGAGCTACGTGGCCACCCTCGCGGGGCGCCTCGAGGTCGGCTGCTCGTTCCCCTCGCTCCGGTTGAGCGACGACACCCCGGCCATCGTGGAGGTCACCCCGGGCCACCCCGCGCGCGCCGTCGCGAGCCTGGACTTCGACTCGGTCGAGGCGGGCGAGACGGCGCGCGTCACCTGCGACGTCTTCGACGCGTACGGCAACCGCGTCACGGGCGCGGCGAGCACGGTGCGCGCCGATCCGATGGACGAGGGCAACACCTTCGAGGGCACGCTCGGCCGCTTCACCCGGGCCGGCCGCTTCGACGTGCACTGCGACGTGCCCGGCGCCGTCAGCGTCCCGGCCGAGCTCGAGGTGCGGCCCGGCTTGCCCGCCTCGCTCGTGCTCGCGCGGGTACCCGACCAGCCCGTCTACGCCATCGGGCAGGTCATCGACATCGCGCGCATCGTCACCGACGAGTACGGCAACGAGGTCCCCTCCGCGGACGTGCCCGTCACCAGCGATCCCGAAGGCCAGCAGCTCGGCGACGGACGCTTCCGCTACCTCGAGGACGGCGTCTACACGCTGACCGCCACCGTCACCCCGCCCACGCACGACGACGTCCCGCTCCGTGAGAGCGTCACGGTCATCGTCGACGGCTCGGGCCCGGCCATCTCGTGCGACGACCCGCTCGACGGCGCCATCCTCGACCGCGCCGCAGGCACGCTCACCTTCAACGGCTCGGTCGCGGACCTGTCGGGCGTGACCGGAGTGCGGGTCAACGGCGACAGCGTGCCCGTCGACGGGAGCGGCGCCTTCTCCCATACGCTCGACGCGCACTACGGCATCAACTTCGTCGACGTCGCCGCGGTGGACTCGGCCGGGCGCGAGACGAGCCGCACCTGCGCGTTCCTGCTCGCCGACACCTGGGCGCCGGACGACCGCACGACGGATGACATGCTCTCGCTCCGCATGCGCCAGGCGGCCTTCGACGACGCCAACCGCGGCGACCCGCTCGACTCGCTTGGTGACGTGCTCGACACCGTGCTCAACAGCACGGGGCTGCGCGACCAGCTCCACACCTCGCTCGTCGCGAGCAACCCGCTCAAGCCGAGCGGCTGCGATCAGCGGGTCTTCGGCGTGTGCGTGCTCCGCAGCGAGGTCATCTATCTGGACAGCGAGATCAATGGCCCCAACACGACCACGCTGAACCTCGTCAACGGCGGGCTGCGCGCCAACGTCACGCTGCGGAACGTGCGGGTGCGGGTCCGGGTCCGCGGGCACGTCTCCGGGATCAACTACGACACGCGCGGCTGGGTGACCTTCGACTCGATCGACGTGCGCGCGATCTTCGACACCTCGCTCAGCGGCGGCCGGCCCAGCATGCGGGTGCGCCCGGGATCGGTCTCCGTGACGGTGGGCCGCATCAGCACCGACTTCTCGGGGCTCTCGGGCGCGATCATCGACATCGTGGTCGGCCTGTTCAACGGGTCCATCCGGGATCTCGTGGCCGGGCTGGTGCGCGACTGGGTCACCGACAACTTCAACGAGATCCTCGACGACGTGATCGGCGGCCTCGACATCTCCACCCTCGGCACCACCTTCGACGTGCCGCGGCTCGACGGGGGCGAGGACATCCCGCTCTCGTTCGGGGTGGGCTTCTCCACCCTGAGCACCACCGCGAGCCGCATGCTCTTCGGGATCGGCACGCGCTTCAGCGCGCCCGCCGCGCACGCGCGCCCCACGCTCGGCGCGCCGTCGAGACCGGCGCCGCACATCCTCGACGCGGGGGGCGGCGGCTCGACCGCGGTCGCGGTGCACGAGACCATCCTCAACCAGGCGCTGCACGCGCTCTGGCGTGGCGGCTTCTTCGACGCGACGCTCGACAGCGCGAGCATCGGCGGCGTGCCCGAGGGCGTCTCCGCGCAGCTCGCCACCGGCCTGCCCCCCGTCGCGATGGTCGAGGACAGCGATCGCGTGGAGCTGTCGCTGGGCGCGGTGACGCTGCTGCTTCGCTACCCGGAGCTCTTCAGCGAGCCGATCTTCGTGACGCTGGGCGTGCGGGCGTCGATGGGCGCGCGCCTCGCGGGCGAGGACCTGGCCTTCGAGGACTTCCGCATCGAGGATCTCTTCTTCAGCACCGATCTCGCGAGCCTCGACATGGGCACGCGCGACACGCTGGAGGGCTTCTTGACGCGCCTGCTCGAGCGCGTCTTGCGGCCGGCGCTGAACGACGCGCTGCCCGCGCTGCCCATCCCGAGCTTCGCGCTGCCGGCGAGCCTGAGCGCGTACGGCCTCCCGGGCGGGGCGCGGCTCGGCATCGTCAGCCCGAGCCTGGCCTTCGAGGCGCCGCACTTCGTGCTGCGTGGGGACTTTGCGGTCCGATGAGAGGCAGTCCGATGAGGTGCGGTTCGATGAAGCGACTCACTCCCTGTCTGCTGGCGCTCGCGACCGCGTGTGGCGGCGCGCCCGACCCGGCCCACATCGAGGCCGTCATCGCGCCGTCGCGCACCTGGTACCACACCACAGAGCGCGTCGAGCTGACGGGGATCGTGACCGACGTCTTCGGTGAGCCCATCGAGGACGTCGAGGTCGCGTGGACGGTCGAGCCGAGCGCGGCGGCGGAGAGGGAGCCGCCGGGCGAGAGCCCGCGGAGCCAGGCCTTCACGCTGGGCACCGAGGGCCGCGTGGTCTTCACCGGCTGCGTCGTCCCGCGCGACGAGACCCTGCCCCCCACGATCTGCGACACCGTGGCCGTCCGCGTCGACGACGGCATGCCCGCGCTCGAGGTCACCTCGCCCACCCCGGGCGCGGAGCTCGAGGACGCCGAGGGCATCGTGGTCACGGGCTCGGTGGCGGACCGCGGCATGGTCAACGTCTACGTCAACGGCGCGCCGGCCACCGTCGATGCGCTCGGGCAGTTCGAGGCGACCATCGAGGGCTTCTTCGGCGTCAACCACCTCGTCGTCACCGCCTCGGACGGGCTGACGGATGTCTCCGAGGTCGAGATGGACGTGCTCTGGGCGCCCGCCTACTCCCCCGCGCTCGACGCGGAGGGGCGCCCCTCGCTCGTGCTCGACGACGGCCTCTCGCTCTGGCTCGGGCAGGACTTCTTCGACGACGCGGTGCCGCTCGATCGGACCGCGACGCCGGTCCAGACCCGCGACCTCGCCGACATCATGGAGCTCGCCCTGGCCTCGCTCGACGTCACGGGCGTGATCCCGGATCCCGTCATCGACGACCCGCCCAGCTTCACGCTCCGGGTGACCGACGCGACGATCGCCGACCCCTACGTGGAGATCGACGTGACCGACGACGGCGCCGATCTCTTCGTGCGCCTCGGCACCATCGAGGCCGACACCTCGGGGCTCCTGCAGGTGGAGGGCACGAGCCTCCCGCTGACCGGGACGGTGCGCGCCTCGGGCGTCGCGTTCGCGCAGATGTCCATCCGCAAGGAGAGCCCCGACGCCGAGATCGAGGTGACGCTGGGCGAGCTGCTCGTCGGGCTCGAGTCGCTCGACGGGACCTTCGTGAGCGAGGAGACGGCGGCGGTCTTCCGCCTCGCCGAGGGCCTCTTCCGGACGACGCTCGAGACGCTCCTCGTCGACGCCCTGCGCGGCACCCTCGAGGACAGCGTGCCGGCCCTGCTGCAGGACGCGTTCGGCGCGATCGACACCGCCCTGATGGGCCAGACGCTCGAGCTCGACAGCGCGCCGTTCCCGCCCGTCACGCTGCAGATCGACGGGCGCGTCGCGGATCTGCGGCCCACCTTCCGCAGCCAGGTCACGCTCGGTCTCCGCACCGAGGTGGGCACCGACGTGATGAGCCTGCACCCGGAGAGCCGCGGCGTGGCGCGGCTCGACGTGACCGACCGCGCGCCGCCGTTCTTCGGGGACGGCTCGCTCAAGGTCGGCGTGCGGCTGGCGCTGCTCAACGCGCTCCTGCACGCGCTCTGGAGCTCGGGCCTGCTCGACGTCGACGCGAGCGCGATCCTGCCCGACTCGATCGGCGGCCTCGTCAGCGAGGCGCGCATCCTCGGGCGGCTGCCGCCCGTGCTCCGTCCGCCGCGCCCGGAGGAGGAGGACGATCTGATCCTCACCCTCGGCCAGCTCGAGCTCGAGCTGACCTTCCAGGGCGAGCCGGTGCGCTACGCCGTCACGCTCGACGCGGGCGTGAACCTCGACGTGGCCGACAACCGCATCTCGATCCTGCTGGACGAGGAGCCCGAGGTCCGGGTCTGGACGCTCCAGGCGCCCTCGAACCCGCGCGCGCTCACGGCGGACACGGTGCGCACGCTCCTGCTCGATCTGTGGCCCATGCTCAGCGGCTCGCTCCGGGAGGGGCTCTCGCTCGAGGTCCCGCTCCCGAGCCTGGGGGACCTCGGCGGGCTGGCCCCGGAGCTGGCCGATCTCCGGCTGACGCTGGCCCAGACCGAGCGCGCCCGGCCGCGGCGCGGCGTGCTGGTGATCGAGGCGGAGCTCACCGGGACGCTCCCCTGACGGGGGGAATTGCCGCGCGGCCGGCGTATGCTCCCGCCGCATGAAGTCCCTCCTCGCCGCCGCCTCCCTCCTCGCCGCCTGTCTCCTCACGCTGGCCGTCGCCGCGCCGGCGGAGGCCCAGACCACGATCCCCGGCGGGAACATCATCAACCAGACGTGGACCGTCGCGGGCAGCCCCTACACGATCCAGGGCGACATCACCGTGCCGACGGGCGCCTTCCTGACCATCCAGCAGGGCGTGGAGGTGCGGTTGGCGACGAGCGACGCGGCCGCCAGCGGCACGAACACCTCGCGGGTCGAGCTGATCGTCGACGGCATGCTCACCGTGAACGGCACCGCGGCCGAGCCGGTGACCTTCGACTCGACCACGGGGAGCGGCATCGGCAGCTGGGAGGGCATCTTCAGCCAGAGCGGGGCCACGGTGACCGTGGTCGGGGCGGTGGTTCGGAACGCCCGCTACGGGCTCCACGCCTCGGGCGGGACCACCACCATCGACGCCTCGACCCTGAGCCGGAACACCTACGGCGTGTACGCCACCACGGGCGGCGACGTCGCGGTCACCGACAGCTTGCTGACCAACAACTCGCCCTACGGCGCCTACACCACGGGGAGCGGCTCGGTCACGCTCGACCACTGCACGGTGCACGGCAACATCGACGGCGTCTACCTCTCGGGCGGCACCGCCACCGTTCTGGACAGCGTCATCGCCAACAACAGCGACGACGGCGTCGACCAGAACAGCGGCAGCGCCAGCGTCACCGACAGCAACGTCTGGAACAACGGCGGCGTCGACTACGAGGGCACCGTCTCGAGGACCCGCACCGACAGCGCCAAC
>JAVJQK010000004.1 GCA_040218145.1 Sandaracinaceae bacterium
GCCCCGGCGCAACGGGGGGGAGGGGCTTGAAAAGCCCCTCCCCAACAAACTCAATACCGGTAGAGCTCGGGCTTGAACGGCCCCTCGGCCGGCACGCCCAGGCCCTCGGCCTGCTTGGGCGTCAGCGTCGTGAGCTTCACGCCCAGCTTGTCGAGGTGGAGACGCGCGACCTTCTCGTCGAGGAGCTTCGGCAGCACGTAGACCTGACCGCGCTCGTACTTCTCACCCTCGGTGAAGAGCGTGATCTGCGCGAGGACCTGGTTGGTGAAGCTGGCGCTCATCACGAAGCTCGGGTGGCCGGTGGCGCAGCCGAGGTTCACGAGGCGACCGCGGGCGAGCACGGTGAGGCGCTTGCCGTCGGGGAAGATGAACTGGTCGACCTGCGGCTTGACGTTCTCTTCCTTGACGCCGTTCTTCGCGTCGGTCAGCGCCGACATCTGAATCTCGCTGTCGAAGTGACCGATGTTGCAGAGGATCGCCTCGTCCTTCATCGCCTGCATGTGCTCGAAGGTCACGACGTCGTCGCAGCCGGTCGCGGTGACGACGATGTCGGCGAGCGGCGCCGCCTCGTCCATCGTCACGACCTGGAAGCCTTCCATCGCCGCCTGGAGCGCGCAGATGGGGTCGATCTCGGTGATGAGCACGCGGGCGCCCTGGGCGCGGAGGCTCTGGGCCGAGCCCTTGCCGACGTCGCCGTAGCCGCAGACGACCGCGACCTTGCCCGCGACCATCACGTCGGTCGCGCGCTTGATGCCGTCGAGGAGCGACTCGCGGCAGCCGTAGAGGTTGTCGAACTTGCTCTTGGTGACCGAGTCGTTGACGTTGATCGCGGCGACCTTGAGGGTGCCCTTCTTGCTCATCTCGTAGAGACGGTGGACGCCGGTGGTGGTCTCCTCGCTGAGGCCCTGGATGCCGTCGAGCATGCCGGGGTGCTTCTCGTGCACGTGGATGGTGAGGTCACCGCCGTCGTCGAGGAGCATGTTCGGGCCCTTGCCGCCCTCGAAGGCCGCGAGCTGCTGCTCGATGCACCACCAGTACTCCTCCTCGGTCTCACCCTTCCAGGCGAAGACGGGGACGCCGGTCGCCGCGATGGCGGCCGCCGCGTGGTCCTGCGTCGAGTAGATGTTGCAGCTGCTCCAGGTCACCTCGGCGCCGAGCGCCGTGAGGGTCTCGATGAGCACCGCGGTCTGGATGGTCATGTGGAGGCAGCCGGCGACGCGGGCGCCCTTCAGCGGCTGCGCGTCCTGGTACTCGGCGCGGATGGCCATGAGGCCCGGCATCTCGCTCTCGGCGATGCGGATCTCCTTACGGCCCCAGTCCGCGAGGGACATGTCGGCGACCTTGTACTTGGGGGTCTGGTTCGGCGCTTTTTCGGTGGCGGTCTGGGTCTGCATGGTCTGGGTCTCCTTCGCGGAAACGGCTATCGGGTTTTCGTTCGTGCGACGAGCACCTGCCAATCCAGGTGTCCGTCTGGGCCGTCGCCGCAGCGCGCCGACGGGATGGTCTGGACCTGCGCGTCGACGAGCCCGGCCGTGGCGGCCAGCTCCTCGAGCTCGCGGTCGGTGAAGCCGAGCCAGAGATCGGCCTGCTGCTCGCGCAGGCGCTCGTCCTGGTGGCTCACGTAGTCGATGACGGCGATCGCGCCGCCGGGGCGCGCCAGGGCCGCGAGGCTCTCGAGCGCGGCGGCCGGCTTGGGCGCGTGGTGCAGCACCCGCGACGCGAAGACCGCGTCGGCGCCGCCGAGGTCGGCGACGTGCTCGAGCAGGCGCGCGTCGGAGAGCTCTCCCGCGCGGAGCTCGACGTGGGCGTACCCGCGCTCGGCGACGCGGCGGCGCGCGCGCTCGAGCTGGGGCTCGGACCGGTCCACGGCGATCACGCGCTCGAAGATGGGCGCGAGCACGTCGAGGAAGCTCCCGTCGCCCGTCCCCGCGTCCACCGCGAGCCGGCGCGGGTGGACGAGCGGCGCGAGGGCGCTGAGGTAGGCGGGCAGCTCGCGGGGGAGGTCGAGCGGCGCGTCGGCCGGGCGCGCGAAGAACTCGCGGGCCGCGGCGTCACGCGCCTCGACGAGGGCCCCGATGCGACCGAGGCTGCCGTCCTCTTCCGTCAGGGCGCGCCCCGCGTCGAGGGCGTCTCCGACCACGGGATCGCTCGCGACACCGTCGGTCAGGCGGAGAAACGCCCAGCGCCCCTGCTTGCGCATCGTCAGCAGGCCCGCCTCGCGCAGCGCCTTGGCGTGCCGCGAGACGTTGGGCTGGTTCTCCTCGAGGAGCTCCGCCAGCTCGCCGATGGCCAGCTCCTCGGCGCTCGCCAGGGCCAGGAGGCGCAGCCGGATCGGCTCGCTGAGGAGCCGATAGAGCTCCCAGCGACGCGAACCCGAGCTGTGTGCGACGACCTCCACAGGTCTGTCATATACTCAGATTCACATACTTGCAAGTGATCATGGTCGAGAGCCGCGAAGAGCCGGAAGGACGCGGAGGTCGACGGGCTCTCGAAGGCGCTGCGCTCGAGGAAGACGTCTGACGTCTGCGCGGGCGGACCTTCTTCGCGCCGCCGCCGCTCGGCCATACTGACGGCGGTGGAGCCCGAGAAGGTGGACTGTGGGGGCTGCGGCAAGCCCGTGAACGCGCGCTTCGCCGCCTGCCCGCTGTGCGGACACGCGCTGCGTGAGAAGACGGCCGTGCGCCCCTCGTCGCTCGACCGTGTCGTGACGGGACACGCCTCCGAGAGCGCTGGCGTGATCGGCGCCGGCATGCCCCGGGAGGCGCGCATCGCGCTCGCGAAGGCGGCCATGACGGGCCAGCCGCGCGAGGCCCCGGTCACGGGGTTCGGCTCGGCGTTGATGAGCGCGCTCCGTCCGTCGGAGGTCACGCGCGGGTGGATGCGCGGGGCGGAGATCACGCTCACCGTGGTCACCTTCCCGTTCTTCCTGGCGTCGCTGATCTGGATCGCCGTGGGCGTGAAGCGCTGGGGCAAGGTCGGCGTGATCGACTGGGTGGCGGGGGCCATCGGCGGCGGGCTGATGATGTGGACGTGCTTCGGCGCGGCGCTCGGCGTCTCGGGCGCGGCCGCGGCCTGGGTGGTGCTCGGCATGCTCGCGGCCTGGACGGCGCGCGGGGCCATCCGGCTGGTCGCCGCGATGCGGCGCCTCCGAGACGACGTCTGAGCGCGGTCCGAGCCCTCCCTTTGCGGGGCGCGGTGGGGTATGTACGAGGGATGCGATGTCCTCGCTGTGAGCGCCCGATGGGGCAGCAGCGGTTGCACGCCGAGGGGGGCGCGTACCGCGGGGCGTACGTCACGGTCTGGTCGTGTGGCGGATGTCGGCTCACGGGCATCGACCTGGAGAACGTCACGCGGGGCCGCGAGGCCGGCCACGCGCGCCTCTCGGACACGCCGCTCTGTCGGAGCGCGGAGCGCAGGGGTGAGGCCTGCGGCGCGTGCCTCGCGTCCCTGGCTCGGCTGACGCTGTCGTGGGGCGCGCGCTGGATCGAGATCGAGGAGTGCCCGCGGTGCGGCCGGCTGTACCTCGATCCCGGCGAGCTGGAGAGCGTCTCCGCGCTGATGGCCGCGTCCGCGCACGTCCCTCGCGACGCGCGCTGGATCCCGGAGGAGGGAGAGGCGCCCGGTCCCTTCGACGCGCTGCTGGACGGGCTCCTCCAAGGCCTGACGGGCGGACCGTGACGTCCGCCCGCCCGCCGTCGCAGTCGCCGAGGCGGCCGACGCCGCTGATGCGGGCGAGCCACCTCCTCTCGAACGTGGGCGCGCTGGGCTCGCTCGGCGCGCAGGCGGCGGCCCAGATCCGGGAGCAGGCCGCCACCCCGATCGCCGAGATCGAGCGGTCGATCCGCACCGCCTGGCTCCCGCTCCAGCTCGACATCGAGCTGACCGACGCCATCGAGACCGCGGTGGGGCGCGAGCGCATGCGAGACCTGGCGCGGGAGGCCATCGCCGTCTCCGCCGAGGGGCCCTTGCTCGGCCCCTTCGTCCGGGCGCTGCACGCGGTGGGGCTCAGCCCGCACGCCGCGTTTCGCGTCGCCCCCAAGGCGTGGAAGGGCGTCTACCGCTACTGCGGGGAGCTCGAGGTCGAGCGCACGGGCGAGCGCGAGGTCACCATCACACAGCGCGAGGCGCCGGCCGAGATCCTCGAGAGCGACTCGTACGCGCACGGGATCGCGGCCGCGTTCGAGGGGGTCGTGCTGATCGCGGGCGGGCGCGAGCCGCGGGCGTCGATGGAGCGCGTCGCGGTCCACCGACGGATCCGCTATTTGTGCGGCTGGCGCTGAGAGGAGCGCGGCCCCAGCCTGGAGCGTGAGCCGGGCCATCGACGAAGCCCGCGCGCGCACGCGCGCGAATCGAGAGCGAGAGGGCGACTACGTCCTGTACTGGATGCAGCGCTCGCAGCGCGCGCGCACCGACCACGCGCGCGAGCACGCGCTCCGCGTGGCCCTCGAGCTGAGCGACCGGTGGCTGCTCGACGGTCGCGATCCGAGCTCCTACGCGATGGACGGGGCGGCCTGATGGCGTTGCGGACCCTCGCGCTCGTGCTCGGCGATCAGCTCGACCACGACTCTGCGATCTTCGACGCGCTCGACCCCGAGCGAGACGCCGTCTGGATGGCCGAGGTGGACGAAGAGACCACCCACGTGTGGTGCCACAAGCTGCGCGTGGCGGCGTTCCTGAGCGCGATGCGGCATCACCGAGCCTGGCTCGAGGAGCGCGGCTTCACCGTGCACTACACGGAGATGCCCGTGAACCGAGGGCACGACCGGGGCGGCTCGTTCGCCGAGGTGCTGCGGCTCGACGTGCGACGGCTCGCGCCCGAGCGGCTCGTCATGGTGCAGCCGGGCGACCACCGCGTGCAGACCCAGCTCACCGAGGCCGCGGACACGCTGGGGGTCCCGCTCGAGCTTCTCGAGGACCGCCACTTCTACGCGACGCAGGAGGACTTCGCCCAGTGGGCGGAGGGCCGGAAGCGCCTCGTGCTCGAGCACTTCTATCGCGAGATGCGCGCGCGGCACGACGTGCTGATGGACGACGGCGATCCGGTGGCGGGCCGCTGGAACTTCGACGCGGAGAACCGCGAGACGTTCGGCTCGGACGGCCCGCCCGAGCACGAGGCGCCGCGGCGCTTTCGGCCGGACGCGATCACCGAGGCGGTGCTCGAGATGGTGCGGGTGCGCTTCCGTGAGCACCCGGGCTCACTCGAGCACTTCGACCTGCCGGTGACGCGGAAGCAGGCGCGCGCCGCGCTCCGCGACTTCGTCCGACACCGGCTCGCGCGCTTCGGCGAGTTCCAGGACGCGATGTGGGAGGGCGCGCGCTTCCTCTGGCACTCCCGCCTGTCGTTCGCGATGAACGTCGAGCTCCTGAGCCCGCGCGAGTGCGTGGACGAGGCGGTCGCCGCGTACGAGTCGGGAGACGCGCCGATCGCGTCGGTGGAGGGCTTCGTGCGGCAGATCCTGGGCTGGCGGGAGATGGTCCGCGGCGTCTACTGGCACCTCATGCCGGCCTACGCGGAGCACAACGCGCTGGGCTGCGACCCGGACCGGGACGTGCCCGAGAGCTTCTGGGACGGCGAGACCGACATGGCCTGCGTGCGCGACGCGATGCGGAACGTCATCGACCATGGCTACGCGCACCACATCCAGCGCCTGATGGTGCTGGGCCTCTTCGCGCAGCTCCTGGGCGTGCACCCGCGGCGCTTCCACGAGTGGCACATGGCCATGTACCTCGACGCGATCGACTGGGTGTCCCTGCCCAACGCGCTCGGCATGAGCCAGTACGGTGACGGGGGCGTGCTCGCGACCAAGCCCTACTGCGCGAGCGGCAACTACGTGAACAGGATGAGCAACCACTGCGCGGGCTGCCGCTTTCGCCACGACCGCGCCGTGGGTGACGACGCCTGCCCCCTGACGACGCTCTACTGGGACTTCCTCGCCCGGCATCGTGAAGAATTGTCAGGAAACCACCGCATGGGGTTCCAGCTGAAGAACCTCGCGCGTAAGGAGGGGGAGCAGCTCGAGGAGATTCGAGCGCGCGCGCGCCGGATCCGTTCGACGCTCGACCAGGGCGAGCGCCTCTGAGCCGGCCGTGACAGACTCCGCGCCCACGGGGACCCCATGACGCACCGAGGAATCGCTCCCTTCATCGCCCTCACCCTCCTGTCGCTCGCGCCCTCCGTGGCGGCGGCGTCGAACGCGGTGATCTTGCCCCGGGTGGGCGGGAGCGGCGTGGGCGCGGCGCCGCGGGACGAGGCCATGGCCCACCTGCGACGCACGCTCGAGAACGAGGGCTGGACCCTCTACGACATCGAAGACGTGTCCACCGCGCTGCCGCCCGAGCTCAGCGCATGCGGACCCGACGACCAGTGCGCGTGGCGGCTGCGGGAGATGCTGGACGCGGACGTCGCGATCGGGCTCCGCGTGTGGGGCACGGAGGACCAGGTGGAGCGCCTCGCGGTCGTGGTGACGGGCGTGCGCGGCGTCGGCCACCGCACCCTGGCCGTGGTCGACGAGACCCTCCCGCTGCCCTTCGCGGTGGCCGAGGCGGCGCGCGCCGCGGTGCAGACCTGGTCCAGCGGCGCCCTCGAGCCGGGCGGCGCCCCGTCCACCGAGCCGCTCGCGCCGGGTCCGCAGTCGCACCTGGACGGCTCGCCTCTCAACTGGTTCCTCGGCGGGCTGCTCGTCCTGGGCTCGGCGCCGATGCTCGGCTACGCCATCAACACCGCGGTCCGACACGGCGACTGCACCGAGGGCGAGGCCGAGCTCTGCACCCGCCGCGTCCGCTTCGAGGAGGGCGCCGGCCTGTTCATGGGTATCGGGGCGGCGGTGCTGATCTCGGGCGTGGTCGTGCTCGCCTTGCAGCCGATCCGCGTCGCGGTCTCCGCCACCGAGGACTCGGCGGCGATCCAGGTCGAGGGGCGCTTCTGATGCGCGCGCTGCTCGTCGCCTCGCTCGTGATCGCGGCTTGCGGAGTCGCAGGGTGCGAGACCTACACCGAGTCGGTCAGCTGCTCCATGGGCCAGGTGCTGAACGAGGAGGACCGCTGCGTCCCGCCGCCCGCCCCGGACGGCGGCGTGACCATCGAGACCTGCTCGGCGCTCTGCGAAGATGCCGTGAGCTGGACGCCGGAGCGCATCTCTTGCCTCCGCGAGCAGCTGGGCATGTTCGGGCCCCTGCCCACCGAGTGCACGATGGACCTGACCGCCACGGCGACGTGCGGCGCGTGCGTCGCCGCCGTGGGCGCGACGGACGACCAGTGCGCCTCGGCGCCCCTGCTCTGCCCCTGACCCGTCCTCGGTGAAGCCGCTCAGTTGTCGAGCGAGAGCTGCTCGGAGAGCAGCGCGAACGCGCTCTGCACCGCAAGGAGCTCGTCGAGATCCTGCGCGCGCACGGCGACCTGATGTCCGTCGTGACGCCGCGCGATCACGTCGACCCACGCGTCCGAGCGGCCGTCATCGCGCTCCACGCGCACCGTCCAGCGCAGCCGCGCGGCGAGGGCGACCTCGGCCCTCTCGCAACACCGGCGAACGTAGTAGACGAGCTCTTCGGTGAACGGTACCCCGCTGAGCCCCACCTCGACGGTGCATCCCACCGCCTCCTCCGAAATCTCGAGCGCTTGCATGGGCGGAACGGGTTTGCACCATCCATACCTCGCCCACGGACGGTCGAATTCACCGTAGAGGCCAGTGGCAGGCCGCCACGGCCGAGGCCGTTCGTCCCGTCGGAGCCGCACGATCGGGAAGACCCCACGGCTCGCGGCGTAGACCTGGGCGATGCTCTCGGCCGCCATCGCCGCGCTGGCGAACGCGCTCGCCAGCCCGCTCCTGGTGCACCTCGCGGTGCGGGGGACGCCGGTCCGGACGCGCAGACGCGAGGGCCGCCTCGCGGTCGGCGCGCTGGCCGCGGCGCTGGGCGCCACGCTGGCCCTCCTCCTGGGCGCGCTCGACGTGCCCGCCAGCCTCGCCGCGACGCTGGCCACGCTGGTCGGACTCCTCGCGCAGCATCGCGGACTGCGCCACCTCCGCGCGGCGGCCGATCTGCATCGGCTCGGCGCGGCGCTCCGCGAGGGGTCACCCGCGGCGCGGGAGGCTTCGGTGCAGGCGCTGCTGACGCGGCTGAGGCGGGCGCTGCGGACGGAGCGCGACGCGGGCCCCATGCCGCACCTGAACGTGCGCCTCCGGCTCCACGCCTCGGCCGCGCTGCTCGAGGCGGGCTGCTTCGAGGACGCGCGCGCCCTGCTCGGCGAGTTGCGCGAGGACGATCTCCGCGGTGACTACGACCGGACGAGCTGGCTCGCTCAGTCGACCATCGCCGCGCTCTACCTCGACGGCGACGAGGCGCTCCCTCGCGCCCGCGCCCTCTTCGAGCGGCTGCCGCGAGGCGGCGACCCGCAGCTGGAGGAGCGGCTGATCTCGCTCGACGCGCTGCTCCACGCCCTCGAAGGCGAGCACGCGCTGGCCCTCGACCTCGTCGGCCCCTCGCTCGCGACGGCGGACGCGCCGCTGGCCCGCACCCGCCTCGTCGTCCGCGCACACGCGCTGGCCGGGCTCGGCCGCGAGGACGAGGCCACGCGCGTGCTCCACGCCCTGCGCGACGATCACGGGCCTCACGCCCTCGCCCGCGTCGTCCAGCTCCGCGGCCCCGCCTCTCCCCTCGCCGCGCGCCTCGCGCCCGCGGGACCCTATCGCTGAGGCGCGCCTTCACTCCTCGGCGGAGGCGACGAGGGCGCGCAGGGAGCGGAGCCGCGTGGGGTCGAGGCCGGCCAGGTCGTCGGACTCGAGCCGCGCCGGGTCGAGCCCCGCGTCGAGGGCGGAGCGAAGGGCGGTGAAGGCGCGCTCCGGCTCGTCGGCGGCGCGACGGCACGCGGCCGCGTAGGCGTCGAGGGGATCGCCCCCGTAGTCGAAGAGGCGGTCGAGGATCTCCCCCGCCTGCGCGTCCGACAGCCCCGACGCGACGCGACGCAGGGGCTCGACCCCGGCGCGCTCGATGCGGGCGTCGACGCGGAGGAGCGCGCGCAGCGGCTCGAGGTTGCCGGTCACACGGATCGCCTCGACCAGCGCGTCGGCGACCTCGTCCTCGCTCCGGTCCTCGAGCGCCTCGGTGAGCGGCTCGAGGGCGGCGCTCGCGTCACCCGTGGCGAGCAGCACCCGGCCCTCGAGGTACGCGTCGCGCTGCCCGGACGGCGCGGCGCGCTCGAGCTGCCGTCGCGCCTCCACCGGCTCGTTCGACATGAGCGCCGTCCACGCCTCGAGGTGCGCGATGCGCGCCTTCGCGCCGTCGGTGACCGCGCGCTCCTTCGCCGCGTCCGCGACCTTGCGGGCCAGGGCGAGGTTCTCCGCCGCGAGCGCCTCGTAGCCGCGCTCGAGCACGTCCGCGAGCGGGTCCGCCTCCTCCCAGCGCTTCTCGATGCGGTAGGCGCGGTAGTTCTGCACCGCGAGGATCGCGCCGAGCGCGGCCCAGAACCACTCCTCCCACAGCGCGAGGCAGACGGCCGACAGGGAGAGCGCGATCAGGATCGAGAGCACCCGCGCGTAGCGGCGGCCGCGGAAGCCGAAGAAGCGCTCGAGCGCCGTCGCCACCACGTGCCCGCCGTCGAGCGGGAGGATGGGGACCAGGTTGACCAGGCCCCAGATGAGCGTGATGAGCCACGCGATGTTGAGCGTGCGCTGCGCGATCGTCTCGGGCACGAAGCCGCCGTAGCGCTCGGCGAAGAACGCGACCGCGCCCACCGCGAAGCCAGCGAAGGGGCCGGCGAGGGAGATGAGGATGCGCCGGCCGTGGCTCAGCTCGCGGTGCTGCCGCGCGCCGAAGACGGTCAGCCCGCCCATGCCGTGCAGGAGGATGAAGGGCGTCAGCCCGAACGCGCGGCCGGCGAACGCGTGGCCCAGCTCGTGCGCCAGCACCGCGCCCGTCACGAGCGGGATCCAGAGCACGAACATCTCGGCCCCGTCCGGGTCGTCGCCGCTCAGGAAGAAGAGGTAGCCGAAGACCGCGATCAGGATGAGGAAGGTCGGATCGACGCGGACCGGGACGCCGAAGAGCCGGACGTGGTGCTTCATCGCGTCTCCGACGCGGCGGGCGGCGCCCCGCGCAGGGCGCGCGCCACGAAGTCCAGGCGGTCCTGGCCCCAGTAGACGTGCTCGCCGACCACGAAGCACGGCGCGCCCGGGCAGCCCGTCGCCTCGGCCTCCGCGGTGGCCGCCTTCAGCGCGTCCTTGATCTCCGGGTCGCTCACCCGCTCGAGCAGCGAGGCCTCGAGCCCCACGTCGGCGAGGCAGCGCGCGAGCACCGCGCGGTCGGCTGGGTCCTCGTCGTCGACCCAGGTCGCGCGCATGATCCGATGCACGAGCGGCCCGCGGGAGGCCACGGGCGCGGCGAGCGTGAGCCGGAGCGCGTCGACGGTGCGGACCGGGAACGCGGAGTTGAAGACCAGGGGCACGCCGTACACCTCGGCCCAGCGCGAGAGGTCGAGCATCTGGTGGCGCCGCTTGGCCTCGTTGAACGCCGCGATGGGCACCAGCGGCGTGCCGATGGACTTGAAGAGCGCGCCGAGCAGGAACGGCCGCCAGCGAACCTCTGCCCCCTCGGCGCCCGCGACGCGCTCGACCTGCGTCGTGCCGAGGTAGGCGAAGGGCGAGGAGTAATCGAACCAGCAGTCGACGCGCACGCCTCCGTTCTATGGCGACGCGGCGACGCACGCCAGCCGTGCGCCGTTCGTGAGGAAGCTTACGACGACGCTCCCGGCGGGGAGGCCGCTGGCGTAAGGTCCCGGCATGCAGATTTCGTTCGACACCCACCCGGACCGCTACAAGCACTGGACCCTGAAGGTCGACGGCGAGCGGGCCGACCTGATGATGGACGTGCAGCCCCGCGGCGGCCTGCGCGACGACTACGAGCTGAAGCTGAACAGCTACGACCTGGGTGTCGACATCGAGCTGGCCGACGCGATCCAGCGGCTGCGCTTCGAGCACCCGGACGTGAAGGTCCTCGTGGTCACGAGCGGCCAGCAGCGCGTCTTCTGCGCGGGCGCGAACATCCCGATGCTCGGCTCGAGCACGCACGCGTTCAAGGTCAACTTCTGCAAGTACACGAACGAGACGCGCCTGTACCTCGAGGACGCGAGCGCCAAGAGCGGCATCAAGACCATCGCGGCGCTCAACGGGACCTGCGCGGGCGGCGGCTACGAGCTCGCCATGGCGTGCGATCACCTGCTCCTCATCGACGACGGCGCGAGCGCGGTCAGCCTCCCCGAGGTGCCGCTGCTGGCCGTGCTCCCGGGCACGGGCGGGCTGACCCGGCTGGTCGACAAGCGCAAGGTGCGCCGCGACCGCGCGGACGTCTTCTGCACCACCAGCGAAGGCATCCGCGGCAAGCGCGCCGTGCAGTGGAACCTCGTCGACGAGATCGCGCCCCGTAGCAAGTTCGACGAGGCGATCGACGCGGCCGCGAAGAAGCTCGCGGGCACGGTCGACGTGAAGAAGGGCCCGGGCATCACGCTCGACCCGGTGATCGCCGAGGTCGGCGAGGACGGCACGCTGTCCTACCGCTACGTCACGCTCGCCATCGACGCCGACACGCGCACGGCCAAGCTGACGATCCGCACGCCCGACGAGGCGCAGCCGAAGAGCGCGGACGAGATCCAGGCCGCGGGCGCCGCGCAGTGGTCGCTCCGCGCCTTCCGCGAGCTCGACGACGCGCTGCTCCAGCTCCGGGTCAACCACCTCGACGTCGGCCTCGTGGTCGTGCGCGCCGAGGGCGACCTGCAGACCGTGCTCGACATCGACCGCGTCCTGCACGAGAGCCGCGAGCACTGGCTCGCGGGCGAGATCCTCGCGCTCCAGGCCCGCGTGCTCCGCCGCATGGACGTCACGAGCAAGAGCTTCTTCGCGCTCGTCGACGAGGGCACCGCGTTCGGCGGCAGCCTGCTCGAGCTCGCGCTCGCCAGCGACCGCATCTACATGCTCGAGGACGACGACGAGAAGGTCGCGATGGCCATCAGCCCGCTCAACGGCGGCGCCTTCCCGATGACCCACGGCCAGTCACGGCTGCAGGCCCGCTTCCTCGACGACCCCGAGGCGGTCGCGCGCGTGATGGAGCACGTGGGCGAGACCATCCCCACCACCGACGCCGACGAGCTCGGCCTCGTCACCGTCGCCGCGGACGACATCGACTGGGAAGACGACGTGCGCATCGCGCTGGAGGAGCGCGTGAGCATGAGCCCCGACGCGCTGACCGGCATGGAGGCGAGCCTGCGCTTCCCCGGCGCGGAGACCGCGGACGCGAAGATCTTCGCCCGCCTCAGCGCCTGGCAGAACTGGATCTTCCAGCGCCCCAACGCCGTCGGCCCCGAGGGCGCGCTCACCAAGTATGGCCAGCCCGACCGCCCCACGTTCCAGTGGACCCGCTGCTGAGTGATCCCCGACGACGACTTCGTCGACTGGCTGTTCAGCGCCGCGACCTGGGCGCTGAACGACGCCCTGGATCCTTCGGTGGTGCTCGGACACGAGCGGCCCTTGCTGCCGGTGTTCGAGGACTTCCCGGTAGACGGCGACCTGCAGGGTCACGACCTGGCGCTCGACTATCTCTCGTTCGTCGAGGCGCACTCCGGGACCGACGGGTGGGAGTGGGCGCTGGAGCTGGTGCCCGACACGCAGCCCTCGGTCGCGGATGCGCTCGCCGGCATGGCGCACCACATGACGTCGGCGCCGCAGGGAGGCAGCTACGAAGGCGGCGGGGATGAGCTGCTGCTCGTCTACGATCCAACCTCCGTAGCGTCGCCAGAGAGGCTCGTCGCCGTCCTGTCTCGCGGCGTGGCGCACTGGATGTGCGCCCATGCCGAGAGCGAGCCTCCGGATGGAGAGGAGGCGTTCGATCTGGCCGTCGACGTCGCGTGGGTGCTGAACGGCTTCGGGGTGTTCGCCAGCAACACCGCGTTCGAGTCGTACGCCCACGAGAGCGGAATCATGGTCGGCTGGGGCTACCGTCGGTTCGGAGCTCTGGGACAGCTCGAGCTCAGCTACGCGCTCGGCCTGTTCTGCGAGCTGATCGAGTCGGACGACCGCGAAGCCAGGGCGCATCTCTCCGACAATCCGCGCGCCTGGCTCCGAGAGGCCCGCAAAGATCTGCGGACCAGACACGCGGAACGGGTGACTCGGCTGAGAAGCGCGCGACTCGCGGGCGACGGTCCTTACCGCACCGGATGAGCCTCGAGAGTGGCGCCGCTCTCAGTGTTTCCCGTGTGTTTCCGCGCGTGAGGCTGCGCACTTCGATCGGGCGCGAGTGAGGTGCCACACGACCGCGAATGCACCGTGACACCTATGGTGACGGTCGCTGGAGGTACTCGCGCATGTCGCTCACCGATTCCATTCCGAACAACGTCGACCTCGGGTCGGACCGCAAGCTCATGCGGGCCCTCGAGAAGTGGCAGCCCAACTTCATCCAGTGGTGGATGGACATGGGCCCCGACGGCTTCCAGCAGGACGAGATCTACCTGCGGACGGCCATCGACGTCGATCCGAAGGGATGGGCGACCTACGACTACGTGAAGATGCCCGACTACCGGTGGGGGATCTTCCTGACCCCGCGCAAGGGTGAGCGGCACATCAACTTCGGCGACAACGTCGGGCAGAAGGCGTGGGAAGAGGTCCCCGGCGAGCTCCGCGGGATCCTGCGGCGCATCATCGTGACCCAGGCGGACACCGAGCCGGCCTCGGTCGAGCAGCAGCGGCAGCTCGGCAAGACCGCGCCGTCCCTCTACGACCTGCGCAACCTCTTCCAGGTCAACGTCGAGGAGGGCCGTCACCTCTGGGCGATGGTGCACCTGCTGCACCAGTACTTCGGCCGAGACGGACGCGAAGAGGCCGAGGCGCTCCTCGAGCGGCGCAGCGGCGACGCGGACAAGCCGCGCATCCTGCAGACGTTCAACGAGACCACCGACGAGTGGCTCTCGTTCTTCTGCTTCACGATGTTCACCGACCGCGACGGCAAGTATCAGCTCGCCTCGCTCAGCGAGTCCGGCTTCGACCCGCTCGCGCGCGCCACGCAGTTCATGCTCACCGAGGAGAGCTTCCACCTCTTCTGCGGGGAGACCGGCATCGAGCGCATCGTGCAGCGCGGGGCCGAGCTGACCAAGCTGGACCCGAACGGCGACGCGCGCGCCCAGGGCGGCATCGATCTGCCGACCATCCAGAAGTGGATCAACTACTGGTTCTCGAGCGCGGTCGAGCTCTTCGGCGGCGAGATCAGCAGCAACGCCGCGGACTACTTCGCGACCGGGCTCAAGGGCCGCTACCGCGAGCAGACCAAGTACGAAGACCACGGCGCACTCAACGAGATCTACGAGATGGTCGTCCCGAAGGACGGCGCGCTGACCACCGAGGAGGTCCCGCTCCGCAACGCGCTCAACGAGGTGCTCCGCGACGAGTACGTCGCCGACTGCGAGCGCGCGGTCCGGAAGTGGAACCACGTCATCAAGAAGCAGGGCGTCGACTTCACGCTCTCGCTGCCCAACCGCCGCTTCAACCGGTCGATGGGCATCTACGCGGGCATGACCTTCGACCTCGAGGGCAAGCCGATCTCGGACGCCGACTTCGAGGCGCAGCGCGACGCGTGGCTCCCGACCCAGTCCGACCGCGACTACGTGCGCTCGCTGATGCAGCCGATCTACGAGCCGGGCAAGATCGCCAACTGGATCGCGCCGCCCAAGAAGGGCGTCAACGGCCAGCCGATCGACCTCGAGTACGTCAAGTTCAATCGCTGAGCGTGTGAGAGCCCGTCAGGGCGCATAGGACTCGAGCGCGTCGACGGCCGCGAAGATCGGCTCGTCGGCGCCGCCGACCACCCAGATCCGACCGTCCAGGGCCACGACCCCGTGGCCGTGGCGCGGCGTCGGCACGGGGGGCGCCGCGCTCCAGGTGCCGGCCGCGACGTCGAACGCGTCCACCGAGTCGAGCGCGCGATCGGGCTGCTCGCCGCCCACCGCGTAGAGCACGCCGTCGAGCAGCGCCGCGTCGAAGCCCCCGCGCGCCGTCGGGAGCGCCGGGCCGGAGCGCCACGTGTCCGCCGTCGGGTCGTAGATCTCGAGCTCCGTCCGGTTGGTCGAGAGCGAGTTGCGGCGGCCGGCCAGCACGAACAGCTCCGCCCCGACGGTGACCGCGGCGAGGTGCTCGCGCTCGGTCGGGATGGGCGCGCCGAAGCTCCAAGCGTCCCGCGCCGGGTCGTAGACGAGCGTGCGCTGCGCGAGCCCGCCGCGGCTCTCGTTGCCTCCGACCATCACGATCACGTCGCCCACCGCGTCCGCCGCCGCCGCGCCGCGATCGACGGGCAGGGGCGCGATCTCCGTCCACGCGTCGGCGCCCGCGCGCAGGACCCAGGCGGTGTCGAGCGGGGCGAAGGAGAGCGTCTCCATCCCGCCGAGCGCGTAGAGATCGCCCGCGTGGCTGACGAGCGACATGTGGTGCCGCGGAGCGGGCAGCGCCGGCCCCTCGCTCCAGACCCCCGCGCCCGGATCGAAGACGTGCAGGGTGTCCACCACCGCGCCCTCCACGATGCCGCCCGCGACGTGGATGCGTCCATCGTGCGCCTCGACCGCGATCTCCTGGATCGCGACGGGCAGCGCGGGGTCTTCCCTCCACGGCGAGGCGCCCGCGTCCGGGCGGCTGGCGTCGGCCGGCGCGGCGTCGGGCTGCGCGGCGTCGGGCAGCGCGGCGTCGGGCGCAGGGACCCGCGCGTCTTCGACCGCCACGGGATCGGCGCCGCACGCGGCGAGGAGGAGGGTGAGCCACGGCCATCGCATGGAAGAAGCCTACCGAGATTCCGGCGCCCGGGCCCCCGAGCCGCTACGATGGCCGCGATGCGACGCGTGCTGCTCGTCGTCCCGCTCGTCGTGGGCGCCGGCCTCTTGCCCGGCTGCTTCCTCGACCGCGCCGGCTTCGGCTCCGCCCGCGAGGACGGTGGCGCGGTGGATGGGCGCGTCCCCCCGAGGGACGCCCGCGTGGAGGACGCCCGCGTGGAAGAGGACACGGGCGTGTCGGCTCGCGACGGCGGACGCTGCGACCCGGCGGCGCCCGATCTGTGCAACGGCTTCGACGACGACTGTGACCCGAGCAGCGCCGACGGCGCGGACGAGCCCGGCATCGGCGAGCCCTGCGACGACGCCCGCGACGCGGATCTCTGCGCCGACGGGACGCAGGCCTGCATCGGCGGCTTCCTCGTCTGCGATGGGGACGACGGCGATCAGCCGGACGAGGTCGAGCTCTGCAACGGCCTCGACGACGACTGCGACCCCAGCACACCCGACGGCTCGGCGGAGGTCACGCTCGGCGGCTCCTGTGACGACGACGACCCGGATCTCTGCCCCGACGGCACCTGGAGCTGCGCGGACGGAGCGCTCTCGTGCGTGGGCGGGGGCACGTCTCCGATGGAGCTCTGCAACGGCGTCGACGACGACTGCGACCCGAGCACGCCGGACGGCAGCGAGGACCCGGGCGTGGGCGCGGCCTGCGACGACGCGGACGCCGATCTCTGCGCCGAGGGAGCGCTCGCCTGCGTCGACGGCGCGCTGGCCTGCGTGGGCGACGACGGCGACCAGCCGGACGAGGTCGAGCTCTGCAACGGCCTCGACGACGACTGCGACCCGGGCACGCCCGACGGGATGGGCGACCCCTCGTTGGGGCGCCCGTGCGACGGCGGCGACTCCGACCGCTGTGAAGAGGGCATGTGGATCTGCGATAGTGGCTCCATGCGATGCACCGACGGCAGCGGCGACTCCATCGAGAGCTGCAACGGCCTCGACGACGACTGCGACGGGAGCGTGGACGAAGGCGCGGGCTGCCCCTGCACGCACCGCGTGAACCCGAACGATGGACACGGCTTCATCTTCTGCGGCGGGTGGGGAGATCAACGCAGCTGGACGGACGCGCGCGACTGGTGCCGCGGCGGCGGACGCGGATACGAGCTGGCGCGCGTGGACAGCCGGGTCGAGATGCGCTGGATCGACCAGCAGCTCGACGACATCGCCGGCAACCGCCGCTGGTGGATCGGCGCGAACGACCGAGTCGCCGAGGGCACCTACGCGTGGACCGACGGCTCGAGCGCCACCTACACGAACTGGCGCAGCGGCGAGCCCAACAACGCCGGCGACGAGGACTGCGTGCACGTCGACCCCCAGAGCGACGGCCGCGACACCCGCGGCGGCTGGAACGACGCCGACTGCGGCCTGAGCGATCGATTCGTGTGCGAGGCGGGACCGTGAGCGCCGCGCACCCCGACCTCGAGCCGCTCGCGGTGGGATTTCGCGAGCGCTACCTGCACTACGACGAGCTGACCGAGCAGCTGAAGTCGTGGGCCGATGCCTTCCCGGACCTCGTGCGGCTCGAGTCGATCGGCAAGAGCCGTGAGGGCCGAGAGCTCTGGCTGCTGACCGTCGGCCCCGACCCGGATCAAGTGCGACCCGCCATCTGGATCGACGGCAACATGCACGCGGGGGAGCTGGCCGGCTCGAGCGTCGCGCTCGCCATCGCCGAGGAGGCGCTCGCGCTCCACCTGTCCCCGCTCGACCCCGACCCGCTCCCGGGCGCGGTGCGCCGCGCGGCCCAGCAGGTGCTCTTCCACGTCCTGCCGCGAATGAGCCCCGACGGCGCCGAGGCGGTGCTGGACACGGGCCGCTTCGTGCGGAGCGTGCCGCGCGACGAGCGCCCGGACCGCAACCGCCCGCGCTGGGTCGCGGCCGACGTCGACGGCGACGGCGAAGCCCTGGCCATGCGTCAGCTCGACCCGACGGGGGAGTGGGTGGCCCACCCCGAGCACCCCGACGTGATGGTGGCGCGCACGGTCGAAGACGAGGGCCCGTTCTACAAGGTCTACCCCGAGGGGCACGTCGAGCACTGGGACGGGCACACCATCCCCGACGCGGACTTCCTCGGGGACAACCACCCCGACCTGAACCGCAACTTCCCCTGGGAGTGGAGAGGCGAGCACGGTCAGCAGGGCGCGGGCTCCCACCCGGGGAGCGAGCCGGAGGCGGCGGCGGTGATCGAGCAGGCCGCGCGCCGCCCCAACCTCTTCGCGTGGCTGAACCTGCACACCTTCGGGGGCGTGCTCATCCGGCCGCCCGGCAACCAGCCCGACGGGGAGATGAACCAGCGGGACCTGGCCTTCTATCGGCAGGTCGAGCACTGGGCGGAGGAGCTGACCGGCTACCCGATGGTCAGCGGCTACGACGAGTTCCTCTACCGGCCCAACGAGGTCGTGCGCGGCGCGCTCGCGGAGTGGGCGTACGCGGAGCGCGGCTGCCTTGCGTGGGTCACGGAGCTCTGGGACATCTTCGCGCGGCTCGAGATGGAGCGGCCCAAGCGCTTCGTCGACTACTACGCGCGCATGACCCGCCGCGACATCGGGCGGCTCGCGGAGTGGGATCGGGCAGAGAACGCGGGACGGATCTTCCACGCCTGGCGTCCCTTCCGGCACCCGCAGCTCGGGCAGGTGGAGCTCGGCGGGCTCGACGGGCGCGTCGGCCTGCAGAATCCCTCCTACGAGGCCCTGCCCGGCATCTGCGAGCGGCACGCGCAACACCTATTGCGTGTCGCGGCGATGGCGCCGCGGGTGGTCGTCGCCGACATCCAGCACGAGCGGGTCGGCGACGCGACGGTGCTGACCGCGGTGATCGAGAACCGCGGCTATCTCCCGACGCACGGCGTGCACGCGGCCAAGGACCACCCCTTCGCCGAGCCGCTCTGGGCCGACGTGATCTGCGAGGATGGCCTGACGCTCGCGCACGACGACGAAGCCCACCGCGAGGTCGGTCACCTCGAGGGCTGGGGCCGGGGTCGCTTCGACTCGAGCCAGGCGATCTTCTTCCAGCGGAGCGAGGGCAGCGTCAGCCGCAGGAAGCTGCGATGGACCCTGCACGGGAGCGGCGCGCTCACCCTCGTGATCGGCGGCTGCCGGACGGGCTGGATCGAGCAGCGCGTCACGATCGGCGAAGCCGCGACCTGACCCGGTCCCACGCCCCGTGCATCGCGCGCTGCATGCGGGTCAGCCACTCCGGCTGCTCGTACTCCGCGGGCCGCACGGTGTGCACCGTCAGCGGCGTCCGGTCCGGCTTGGACTGCTCGCGATACCCGTCGCGCCTCGGATGCACGCGCGTCTTCATGCTCCTTCAGGCTGACGTCGCTTCGCGCCGACGTCCATCGTGCCAAGAAGAAAGGGCCGGCCCCCTGCGGGAACCGGCCCTCTCGCTCATCGGCGCGCGCCGCTCAGGGGCTCGGCGTCCAGAGCACGGAGCTGCCGCCCGTGATGGCCATGTCGTAGACCACGCCGCCGTCGCCCGCCTGGTTCTCCAGGCCGACCGCGGTGAAGCGCGGGTCACGCGCGACCGTGTGCATCGGGCCGTACACGAACTCGAGGCTGCGATCGCCGAGCATCACGACCTGGAACTGCACGGTGCCGCTGCCCGCGAAGTCCGTGCCGCTCCACTCCACGATGAACCGGCCCGCCTCCTCGAGCACGCACACCTCCGTGATGAGGTCGTCCCAGAAGGGCGCGACCACCGCGTTCGGGCCGGTGGGGGTGCCGATGGGCTCGGAGTTGAACAGCGAGCCGCCCGAGTAGGACGTGTCGAAGGTCAACCAGCCGTTGGTGCTCACCTGGTAGCCGCTCACCGGCATCTCGAAGTACGCGAAGGCGGTGAAGGTCGAGAACGAGGTCGTCGAGGTGATGCCGTCATCGGCGTCGAGCACCTGCATGCCGAGGCCGCCGCCGCTCGGGCAGATGCTCGCGAACGAGGTGCTGCCGATGCTGGACGTGTAGGGCGGCGACGTCACGTCGATGTCGACGTCGACCGTTCCCGCCGCGCCACCGAACTCGGTGACCGCGAAGGCCACCCAGCCGGCGAGCGGCACGTTGCCGAAGTAGCTCTCGACCCCATCGCTGCCGGTGTCGTCGAGGCTCGTGGTGGGCAGGCCGTTGGCGTCGAGGATCTCGAGCACCGGATCGGTGCCGCCCGTGCCCGTGACGTCGATGGTGATCTGGCCGCCGGCCGTCGCGCGCACGAAGTAGAAGCGCGCCTCACCGGCCGCGATCGCGTCGCCCGTACGGCTGACCGGCATCATCGGCGCCGCCATGACGTCGTCGAAGGTCTGCGCGTCGAAGCCGACGGTGACCGACTCGTCGCCGTCGAAGGTGCCGGAGCCGTCCTGGATCTCGAGGAGGAAGTCCCCGCCCATCATGGGGCCGTGGATGCGGCTCGCGGCCGTCACCCCGGACCACGCGATGGAGGGAGCGGCCGAGAGCGGCCCAGGGGCGTCCTCGAGGAGAGCCAGGTCGGCGTCGACGAAGCCCGTGCCCGACAAGGCGCTCAGGTCGAACCGGCTCCAGACGTGCGTGCCCGCCGCGACGCGCACGAAGCTGCGCTCGTCGGCGAGGGTGACCGCCGCGGGCGTACCCGCCATGATCGTGGGAGGCGTCTGACCGACGCGCGTGAAGGTCACGTCGTACATCTCGCCATCCGTCGCCTCGGTGTTCGAGACCTGGACCAGCTGCGAGCCGGTCTGCTCGACCACGTAGTAGACGTCCGCCTCGTCGCAGGGGTTCGGCCCACCGAAGATGCCCGCGCCGCAGGGCGCCCACGCGCCGCCGAGGTCGGGATTGCGCACGATGAAGAGCAGCTCGTCCGCAGACGTGAACGACAGGTGCACCACGTCGCCCGCGGTCGCCTCGAACGCGAGGAAGTGACCGATGTCGCTCGCGTCGTCGTGCGTCAGCGTGACCGCGCCGTCCGCGGGGACCTCGGCGATCTCCGTCAGCGTCAGGTCGTAGTCCACCGTGTCGAACGAGATGTTGTACACGGGGCTGACGACGATGAGGACGTCGTCTCCATCGGCCACCGGGGGGGAGAAGGCGATGGCGCCGCTGCTCACGGTGTCGCCGTAGACGAGGACCTGGCTGCCCTGCGCCGCGGTGCTCTCCTCGGTCACCTCGCTCTGGAAGATGGTGCGACCGGTCGCGGTGTAGGTGAAGAACTGCGGGTCCTGCCCGAGCATGCCCGAGTCCGTCGGCGCCGTGAGCGCGGTCGGGGTGGGCACCGCCTCCGCCTCGACCGTCACGTGGTAGCAGGCGTCCGGGCCGCCGACGGCGCGCGAGAAGCCGACGCCCCCGTCGAGTCCGTCGAGGTTGAGCGAGCGGCTGTCGAAGACCGCGAGGACGTAGTTGCCGGCCGCCGGCACGTAGACGCGGCGCTCGGAGCTGTCGCCGACGAGGTTGAGGCCCACGCGGATCCAGCCCTGGTCGGCGAGCGGGCCCTCGGTGGCCAGCACGGCGAAGCCCGCGGAGAGCCCGCCGAGGCCATCGGCGTGGATGCGGAACAGGCCCGCCTCGGCCGTGCTGAAGGTGAACCAGTCGGCGTCGTAGTCGGTCTCGCCGTCCATGTCGCCGTCGGCCGGCACGATGCAGCCGCCGATGGTCCGCTCCTCGCCGATCGCCGGCGGGGTGAAGGTCACGGGGGTTCCGTCGAAGCGCGGGTCGTCGGGCTCGGCGCCCGCGAAGACCTCGGCCATGAGCGCCTCGTCCGCCGGGCGGCACTCGCCGTCGAGCAGGACGGTGCCCTCACCGCACGCCTCGCCGCTGGGCACGCAGGTGCCGGTCGTGGCGTCGAACTCGGTGCCGTCGGTGCAGATCACCGAGCCGTCGGGCACGCACTCGCCGCCCATCGCGACGGTGCCGGTGGCGCAGCCCGTGATGTCGGGGACGCACTCGCCCGTGCCGTCGTCGAAGGTCGTGCCCGCGCCGCACTGGCTGCCGTCGGGGACGCAGTTGCCGTCGCTGTCGGGCGCGGTCCCGTCGCCGCACATGATCATCGACGTGGGGACGCAGACGCCCTCCATCTCGACCGTGCCTTCGCCACACTCGTTGCCGTCGCTGCCGCCGCACGCGGTCAGCCCCAGGACGAGCGCGCTCGTCATCCAAGCTCTCTTCATGTTCACACGAGCCTCCGGGCGGGCCTCGAGCAGGCACGCCGAGTTTACCGGCGACACCCAAGACCCCCGGGCGCCGCGCGAAGAAGCCGACGTGCTACCACACCCGGATCGCGGCGCAAGCGCTCAGGCGGGCTTGCCGAGGACGTGGCGCAGCGCAGGCTCGAGCGTGCGGTGGGCGAAGGGATAACCCGCTGCCTCCAGGCGCGACGGCAATACGCGCTGCCCCTCGAGCAGGGTCGCCTGACCCATCTCGCCGAGGGCCAGCTTCACGGCGGGCGCGGGGACGAAGAACGGGGTCGGGCGGTGCAGCACGCGGCCCAGTGTGTCGGTGAAGGCCGCGTTGTCCACCGCGACCGGGGCGGTGACGTTGACCGGGCCCTCGAGCGACTCCTCGAGCAGCATGTAATAGAGGGCGCCCACCGCGTCGTCGATGCTCACCCAGCTCATCATCTGGGAGCCGTCGCCGACGGGCCCGCCGAGGCCGAGGCTGAAGGGCAGCTTCATCTTGGCGAGCGCGCCGCCCGCGGGGCTGAGCACCACGCCCATGCGCGCGTTCACCACGCGCACGCCGACGTCGCGGGCGGGATGGCTCGCCTCCTCCCAGGCGCGGCAGACCTCGGCCAGGAAGCCCTCCCCCGAGGCGCTGCGCTCATCGACCGAGGCGCGGCCCGCGTCGCCATAGAACCCGACCGCCGAGCCGCTGACGAAGGTCTTCGGGGGCGCGTCGAGCGAGGCGATCGCCTCCGCGAGGAGCGCGGTCCCCTTCACGCGGCTCTCGCGGATGCGCGCCCTGGCGTCGTCGGTCCAGCGCTGGGCGATGTTCTCGCCCGCCAGATGCACGACCGCGTCCACCCCGGACAGCGCGGCCCGGTCGAGCTCGCCGGCCGCGGGGTCCCAGCGGATCTCGCCCTCTCCCGCCTCGCGTCGCACCAGCGGCAGCACCTCGTGCCCGCCCGTCTCGAGCAGGGCGCGCAGGCTCGTCCCGATCAGGCCGGACGCGCCGCTGATGGCCACGCGCAGCCGCCGCGCGCCCGCGATCGCGTGCAGGCGCGCGTCGTGGGCGAGGACCTCGTGCCGGTAGGCGAACATGCGCTGCAGCCGGCGCTCCACCATGCGGCCCCCGAACGCCCGGCCCAGGAACCCGAGCGGCAGCGCGTACTCGACCTCGTCGATCATCGTCGAGCGCTCGGCGCCCGCGGGCTCCACGCGGTGCGTGTGCGCCCACGCCGCGAAGGGCCCCTTCACCTGCACGTCGACGAACTGGTGGCCGGGCTCGTAGCCGTGGTGCTCGGCGATCCATCGCTGGCTCAGAGGGCCGACCTTCATGCGCAGCACGGTCCGATCCCCGTCGCGGATGGATCCCTCGCGCCGCACCACCTCCACCTGCTCGTAGGGCGGGGTCAGGCGCTGGAACGCGCCCGGGCGCTCGTGGAACGCGAAGACCTGGTCGGCCGGAGCGTGAATGGGCGAGCGCGCGACGAAGGTCTGGGCCATGTGGAGACACATAGGCTCGGTCGGGCGGCCTGCCCACACGCGTGCTGTTCGATGCAAGGGCGGGGCGCGCGCACTACGCTTGGTCGGATGAGCGCCCGGGCCTCCTTCTGTTTGCTCTGCCTCGCCGCGGTCGTCGCGCTGGCGTGCGAGGGCGAGCCCGGGGCGCCCGACGGGTCTCTCGACGCGACCCTCGACCCCGACGCAGGGGCGGCTGGCCCCGCGCGCGCGCTCGCCGACTACGCCACGAACGGCGTCTGGACGGCCCCGTGGCCCGACGAGCGACTCCGGACCGACGCGGGCGTCGTCGATCTCTCGACCTTCCCGCCCGGCCGCGGCGTGCGGATCGCGACGCAGCTGCTCGCGCTGCTCGAGGACGCCGACGGCTTCGGCACGTCGTCGAGCGTCTACTTCCCGATGAGCGCGCCGCTCGACCCGAGCTCGCTGCCGAGCGTGCACGAGAGCCTCCGGGACGAGGCCAGCGTCTACCTCGTCGACGTCGACCCCGCCTCGCCCGATCGCGGCGCGCGCTTCCCGCTCGACGTGGTGTTCGACGCGGACCCGGGCCCCTTCGCGGTGCCGAACGTGCTGGCCGCGCTCCCTTATCAAGGGCGGCCGCTGCACCCCGAGCGGCTCTACGCGGCGGTCGTGACCACGCGCGTGCGGGGCGCCGACGGCGCGGCGCTCGGCGTGGCCCCGGAGACGGCCGCGGTCCTGGCCGGCGAGCGCCCCACGGGCATGCGCGAGGCCGCGTTCGAGGCCCACCGGACGGCGCTCGAGACGGTCGAGGACGACGTCGCCGCCATGGCCGTCTTCCGCACGTGGGATCCGGCCGACGCGCTGCGGCGCGCGCGTGAGCAAGTCGTCGCGACGCCTCCCCCGACGCCGACCGCGTTCACGCTGGCCGAGACGCACGAGGGCTTCTGCGCCTTCCGCGCCACGGTCGACATGCCCGTGTTCCAGGCCGGCGAGGCCCCCTACGCCGCGGAGGGCGGCGGCTGGGTCTGGGAGGACGGCCGCCTCGTGGTCCAGCGCCACGCGACGTCGACGCTGTGGGTGACGGTGCCGCGCGCGACGATGCCGGCCGAGGGCTTCCCGGTGGCGGTGTTCGTGCGGACCGGCGGCGGGGGCGATCGGCCGCTCCTCGACCGCGGCCCACGGGCGAGCGCGGGCGGCCCCGACACGCCGGGCACGGGGCCCGCCGTCCACCTCGCGGCGGCGGGGCGCGTGGGGGTCAGCGTGGACGGCCCGCTCGGCGGGCTGCGCAACACGGGCGGGTGGGACGAGCAGTTCGCGATCTTCAACATCAACAACCCCGAGGGTCTCCGCGACACGATCCGCCAGTCGGCGCTCGAGCTGATCCTGCTCGCGCACATGCTGCCGACGCTCGAGCTGGACGCGAGCGCGTGCGAGGGCTTCGTGGGCCCGGCTCCGCTGACCCTCGACACCCGGTCGACGGCCCTGATGGGTCACTCGATGGGCGCCACCATCGCGCCGCTCGTGGTGGCCCTCGAGCCGCTCTACCGCGCCCTGATCCTGAGCGGCGCGGGGGCGAGCTGGATCCACAACGTCATGGAGAAGGAGAGCCCGATCCACGTGCGGCCCGCGGCCGAGGCCCTGCTGCGCTACACGGCGCGCGGTCGGACGCTGACCCGGCACGACCCCGTGCTCTCGCTCTTGCAGTGGGTGGGCGAGGTGGCCGACCCGCAGGTGTACGCGGCGTCCGTGATCACGGCGGAGCAGCCGCGCCACGTGCTGATGTTCCAGGGCATCCTCGACACCTACATCCCGCCGCCGGTCGCCAACGCGCTCAGCCTCGCGCTCGGGCTGGACCTGGCGGGCGGGGATCTCGACGCCGCCTTCGCCGATCGCTTCGTGCCCCTCTCCGCGGTCATCGACCTCGCGGGCCGGGACGCGCTGAGCTTGCCCGTGACGGGCAACGCCATGGGCGGGGCCTCCACCGCGGTCGTGGTGCAGCACGACGAGGACGGCGTAGAGGACGGACACGAGGTGGTCTTCCAGCGCCCCGAGCCGCCGCGGCAGTATCGCTGCTTCCTCCAGAGCCTCGACGCGAGCGCCGCGCCGACCGTCGTGGCGCGCGACGACGGCTGCCCCTGAACTTCGGTCTCAAGGTCTGCCGCCCGCGTCCGTCTCCTGTCATGGGAGGCGCGCGTGCACGCTCTGGACAAAGTCGAATACGTCGAAGCCGCGCCGGTCGCCCAGCGCGCGTGGCTCGCCCGCCAGCCCATCCTGGACCGGCACGGCGCCACCTACGCTCACGAGCTGCTCTTCCGCTCCGGGCCCACCAACCGGGCCATCTTCTCGGACGGCAGCCAGGCCGCGGCGCAGACGATCATGACCGCGTTCACGGAGATGGATCTCGGTGAGGTCGTCGGGCGCGGCAAGGCGTTCTTCAACGTCACGCGCGAGGTCCTCCTGTCGCCCGCCATCGAGGCCCTCCCCAAGCACCGCGTCGTGCTCGAGGTGCTCGAGACGGTCCGCATCGACGACGCCCTGATCGCGCGCATGAAGGAGCTCCGCGACGGCGGCTTCCACCTCGCCATCGACGACTTCGGGCTCCGCGACGAGCTCTGGGCGCTGGTGGACCTCGCCGACGTCGTGAAGGTGGATCTGCTCCCCCTCGACGACGCGCAGCTCGAGGAGACCACGCGCCGGCTCAAGAGCACGGGGGTCAAGCTGCTGGCCGAGAAGGTGGAGACGCGCGAGCAGCACGACCGCGTCCGGGAGCTCGGCTACGACTACTTCCAGGGCTACTTCTTCCAGGTCCCGGAGATGCTCAGCGCCCAGAAGCTCCCCCAGGCGCGGCTCGAGACCATGCAGCTCATGGCCAAGGTGCAGCGCGAGGACACGCCGCTCTCCGAGCTGGAGCGACTCATCTCGGCCGACGCCGCCCTCTCCTATCGACTGCTGCGACTGCTCGCCTCGGCCGCCTACGCGCGCGCACACAAGGTGGACAGCGTGCACCGCGCCATCGTCATGCTCGGGCGTCAGAAGCTCTCGCAGTGGGTGACCCTGCTCGCGCTCGCCGGCCTGGACGATCAGCCCCCGGCCCTGCTCGCGACGGCGATGCTCCGCGCGCGCATGTGCGAGCTGCTCGGCGAGCAGATCGGCCGACACGACCCCGCGACGTTCTACAGCGCGGGGCTCTTCTCGCTGCTCGACGTGATGATGGGCCGCCCGATGAAGGAGCTGCTGGCCTCGATGCCGATCTCGCAGGAGCTCGAGGCGGCGCTGCTCAAGCGCAAGGGCACCGTGGGCGCCACGCTGCGTGCGGTCGCCGACTACGAGCAGGGCGAGTGGCGCAGCATCGATCTGGTGCGGCTGCCGCCCGAGGACTTCGCCGACGCGTACTTCGCCGCCGTGCGCTGGTCCGCGCAGGTCATGGGTGAGCTCGGGCTGATCTGAGGAGGATCACGGCGCGCCGGGGACGCGCGTCCGACGCACGCCGAAGCGGCTGCGCTCCGGGGGCGGCACCCAGCCGCCGAAGGCGCGCTCCAGGTGCTGGGCGACCGCGATGGTGACGTGGTCGTTGCCGTGCCGGCCGATCACCTGCACGCCGATGGGGATCCCGCCGCGCGAGAGCCCGAGCGGCACCTGCGTGGCCGGGAAACCCATCACGTTGATGATCGCCGTGTAGACGAAGTGGAGCGGCCGGAGCAGCGGCGAGAAGTGATGCGGCGCCGGGCGCGAGTAGCTCGGGTAGAGCATGACCCCGTCGCCGATGGCCTCGCTCAGCGCCTCGCGCAGCGCCGCGGCCTCGTCCGCGAGGCGGCGCGTCCGACCGGGGAAGGCCTCCGGGACCCGCTCGACCGCCGCGAGCGCGAGCGCGGGGATGGTGTGGTCGGAGCGGCGGAGCGCCCACTTGAACAGCTCGGGCAGCACGGGCTTGCGCGCGCCGTTGCCCATCAAGGCGCCGAAGGGCGTCCCGCCCGCGGCGGACATCGACGCCGACCACAGGTGCAGCGAGCGCTTCAGCCCCTCGAAGCGGCGGGTCGAGACGCGCGCGCCCAGCGCGCCGAGCGACTCGGCCACCTTCTTCTGCGCGCGCCGGAGGGAGGGGCGCACGGGGGTGGTCCCGTTGTCGGGGACCGAGAGCACCGAGAGGGAGGACACGTCGACCTCGCGCGGGTCACCGAGCGCGACCTCGCGGCACGCCTCGCACTCTCCGTCGGGCCCGGCGAGGACCTGCAGCAGGGGCCAGAGATCTTCCGCGCGCCGCGCCAGCGGCCCCGTCGTGAGGTAGGAGGCGGCCTCGTTCTCGGCCAGCGGCCACTGCCCCGAGTTCGGCACGAGCCCCGACGACGGCTTGTGGCCGAACACGCCGTTGAAGAACGCGGGCATCCGGATGGAGCCGCCGACGTCGGCGCCGAGACCGAAGGGGGAGATCGCGGCGCCCACCGCGGCGCCCTCTCCGCCCGACGAGCCGCCGACGATCCGTCTGGGGTCGTACGGGTTGTTGGAGCGGCCGTAGACGCGGTTGTTGCTCTCCATCCACATCAGCAGCTCGGAGACGTTCGTCACGCCGATGGGGATGGCGCCGGCCGCCCGGAGGCGCGCCACGGTGACGGCGTCGCGCTGGCCGCGCCGGTCCCGGCGCGAGACGAGCCCGGCCGTGTGCGGCATGCCCTCGAGCTCGAAGCTCTCCTTGATCGTGCAGGGCACCCCGTGGAGGGGGCCGTCGGGGCCGCGCTCCGCCAGGCGTCGATCCGACGCGCGCGCCTCGCTCATCGCCTCGCGCACCCGCACGCGCACCACCGCGTTCAAGGCGGGGTTCACGCGGCGCAGGCGATCGATGTGGAGGCGCACCACCTCCTCGCTCGTGGTCTCACCATCGCGGATGAGCCGCGCGAGCTCCGTGGCCGACTTCATCAGATAGGGATGCATGCGGTCAGTCGCCTTCCTCGCGCTCGAAGAGCGGCGCGAACGGATCGGGGCCGTCGACGAGCGCGTCGAGCGTGGCCGCTCCCTCCACGTCCGTCAGCTCCAGGGTGAGCCCGAGCGGGCCCGCGTGGCGCGTGGAGATGCGCGCGCCCGTGTCGAGGGTCACCCAGCCCTCCCAGGACGTCTCGACGCCGCCGATCGGGAGGATGGACACCCAGAGCTTCCACGCCGTCGGGGTGCCATCGGGCCCGACGCGCCAGAGATAGGCGTCGCCGGGCGTCAGCCCGCCCGAGGCGTACGACACGAGCAGGCTCTCCTCGCCGTCGTCGTCCACGACCGCGAGGCTCACGCCCTCGTCGCGGAGCTTGGCCAGCGGGTTGAGCCAGAACGCGTCGTTGACCCAGGCCCCGTGGGCGGCCTCGAGGATCGCGCGCGCGTCGTCTCCGTGCACGCGGCGGCCGCCGCGGCGGGCGATGCCTCGCGGACCGCCGACCCAGAGGAGCGCCTCGGCGTCGCCCGTGCGGACGCGGGCCACGTGACGCCGCCGATCCCAGAGGTGCTCGTTGCGACCGGCGAAGGTCCAGCGCACCGCCCCCGTCTCGGCCCAGGCGTCGACGTTCACCGCGCGCTCGATGCGCGACGCGAGCGCCTCGGCGTCCGCGCCCTGTCGCGCGCCCTCCGGTCGCTCCTCGTGGGCCACGACGAGCGCGACGCCGATGGCCAGGATCAGCCCCCCGATCACCAGCGCGGCCCACTTCAGGACCTTCTTCGTTCGCCCCACGATGCTCGGCCTATCACATTCCGCCGACTACCGGACACGACGGATCGCGTGCGAGCATCGCTCGATGCACCCCACCGCGCGCACCTGGGCGGAAGCGCCCCTGCCCGGAGACCTCCCGCCGGGAGCGCGCGCGACGCACCTCCGCGCCCTGCTCGCGCGCGAGGGCCGCTTCGAGCATCACCTGATGGTCGTCGCGCGCGTCGGCGTGGCCCAGCTGGAGGCGGTCTGCGCGAGCGAGCCGCTCTTCTTCGCCCACGCGAACGTCTCGGACGAGTGGGTGCTGCCGCTGCGGACCGGAGACCCGCTCCTCGACCACGCCCCGCTCCGGGTCTTCCTCTCGGATCCCGAGACCCACCGCGACGTGGGCCGCATCAACCATCGGGTGGGCGACGCGGTCCTGCACCCGCACGGATGGTTGCACTGGCCGGGGCGCCTGCGGCCGCCCTTCTCGCCGCCCGCCTTCCCGCCGGGGCAGCGTCGGGCCCTCCCGAGCGTCGCCTTCTGCGCGTCGCGCCCCACCCCGCCCGCGCCCGATCGCCCCGTCCCCATCACACGCGGCCGCGAGGAGGACGCCAAGGCCTATGTCGATCCTCCACCTCCGCTCGGCCTCGTGTCGCTGGACGCGCTCGACGCCCGGGTCGGCGACGCGACGTTGACGTGGCGCGAGCCTCCCTTCGCGCCTCCCCGCGGCGGCTACGTGCTCCGCCCGGACGGAGCCCTGGTCTACCTCCCGCCCGGCGTGTCGCTCGACCTGGACGCCCCCGCGCTCTTGCTCGCCTCCGACACCGAAGCCGCGGCGCCCCCGCCCGCCACCTGGGACCGGGTGCCCGAGGCGCCCTTCCCGCCGTACGAGCTCGCGGATCCGGGCGCCCTGCCCGTCTCCGTCGGCGGCCTGCGCGCGGAGGCGGTCGACGAGGACACCGTCCGCCTGGACCTCGCGGAGTCGTCCGCGCAGGTGCCCCGGCACTGGCTCGCGCGCATGCTCTTCCGGATCGCGCTCCACACCCTCGTCGTGGACGGCGCGAAGCGGCCCCTCCCCACGACCGGCTTCGGATACGTCGAGACCTACGGCGGGTTCTTCTACGACGATCGCGACGGCGCCCACCGCGTCGGCCTACGCGACGGCGACTCCGTCGTGATCCCTCCCGGAGACCTGTCCTCCACGCTCGAGGCGCTCTACCGCGCCGTCGCCCCACGCGGGTATGTGGAGGACGTGAGGTGAAGCCGACGAACCCGAGTTTTCCGACTGGGAATGTGTGCTAATGGAGGGGCCATGGGCTGGGAGGCCTGGTTTACCGTCGTCGTCACGCTGGTCATGGTCGTCGCCATGGCTCGCAACGTCGCGGGCCCCGACTTCGTGCTCCTCGGCGGGCTGACCCTGCTCGTGACCACGGGCGTGGTCCCGCTCGAGCGCGCCACCATCGGCTTCTCGAACGAGGGCATGCTCACCGTGGCCGCGCTCTTCGTGGTGGCCGCGGGCGTGCGCGACACGGGCGGTCTCGACGCCATCCTGCGACGTCTGCTCGGCCGCCCGAAGGGGCTGACCAGCGCGCAGCTGCGCCTGATGACCCCCGTCGCGCTCGTCAGCGGCTTCCTCAACAACACGCCGGTCGTCGCGATGATGGTCCCGGTGGTCACCGACTGGGCGCGCCGCGTGCGGCTCCCGCTGTCCCGCCTCCTGATCCCGCTGAGCTACGCCTCGATCCTGGGCGGCACGTGCACGCTCTTCGGCACGAGCACCAACCTCGTGGTCTACGGGATGCTCCGGGATCACGACGCGAGCATCAGCCTCGGCCTCTTCGACATCGCCGTGCTGGGCCTCCCCGCGGTGCTCGTGGGCATGGTCTACGTGCTGCTCGCCGCGCCCCACCTGCTCCCCGACCGCACGCGCTCGACGCAGCTCATCGAGCGCCCGCGCGAGTACTCGGTGTCGATGCGCGTCACGCCGGAGTCTCCCATCGTCGGGCAGACCATCGAGGACGCGGGGCTACGCCAGCTGCCGGGGCTGTTCCTGGTCGAGATCGAGCGGGAGAGCGAGCTGATCCCCGCCGTCGCGCCCGAGACGCGGATCCACGCGGGCGATCACCTGCTCTTCGTCGGGGCGGTCGACTCGGTGGTCGATCTGCGTCGGATCCGGGGGCTCGTGCCCACCTCCGATCAGGTCGACCACCTGATGGAGGCCCGCCCCGACCGCGAGCTGCTCGAGGCGGTGGTCGCGCGCACCTCTTCGCTCTCGGGCCAGAGCGTGCGCGACAGCCGATTCCGGACCCGCTACGGCGCCGCGATCATCGCCGTCCACCGCGACGGCGACCGGGTCGTGGGCAAGGTCGGCGACATCGTGCTCGCGGCCGGCGACGTGCTGCTGCTCGAGGCGCCGCCGAGCTTCTACCGCCGCCATCGGCACGACCCGGGCTTCGCGCTGGTCACCCCGGTCGAGGAGTCGGTGCCCCCGAACCACCGCAAGGCGCCCATCGCGCTCGGCCTGCTCGCCTCGATGGTGATCCTCAGCGCGAGCGGGATGCTGCCGCTCCTCACCGCCGCTCTCGTCGCCGCGGGGCTCATGCTCGCCACGGGCTGCCTCAAGGGGACGGTCGCGCGCCGGTCACTCGACGTGCGCGTGCTGCTCGCCATCGCGGCCGCGTTCGGGGTCGGCGCGGCCCTCGAAGACAGCGGCGCCGCGGGCGCGATCGGGCGAGGGCTGGTGGACATCGCGGTGCCGCTGGGCCCCGTCGCCGTGCTCGGCGCGGTCTACTTCGCGACGATGGTCTTGACCGAGCTGGTCACGAACAACGCCGCCGCCGCGCTCATGTTCCCCATCGTGGCCGCCGCGTGCGACGCGTCGAGCCTCCCGCTCGTCCCCGCCGCGCTGGTGACGATGATGGCCGCCTCCGCGAGCTTCAGCACGCCCATCGGCTACCAGACCAACCTCATGGTCTACGGCCCCGGCGGCTACCGCTTCAGCGACTTCCTCCGCTTCGGCATCCCGCTGCAGCTCCTGCTCGGCACCGTCGTGGTGACCGTCGCGAGCCTCCTCTGGCTCTGAGACTCGCTCTCCCAGGCCCGAGCACGGCGCCCGCGACGAGGCGCGTACGAAGGGCATGCGCTCGTGCCGGACTGGGCGAGTCCTGCGCCGCGCGCGCTCGGCGTGCAGGGAAGAGGCGCCGGCACGCTCCCTGCTAAACTCGGGCCGATGACTCGCTTCGGCACACTGCCCCTCCTCGCCGCTGCTCTGCTCGCGGGCTGTCCGGGCCCCGAGCCGGTCGACACCACCTGGACACCCGCGTTCGACGCCGCGGGCGAGGGCTGGCTCATGAACGTCTGGGGCCCCGCGGAGGACGACATCTACGCGGTGGGGGGCGCGATCGACGACGGCAACATCATGCACTTCGACGGCGAGACCTGGACGCGCATGTCGCACCCCGAGACGCCGCTCTTGAACTGGGTCTTCGGCTTCGGCGCGGACGACCTCCACGTGGTCGGGAACGACGGCACGATCCTGCACTGGGACGGATCCGCGTGGAGCGCGGTCGAGAGCCCGACGGATCAGGATCTCTGGGGCGTCTGGGGCGCGGCGCCGGATGACGTGTGGGCCGTGGGAGGCACCGCGCGTCGCCCAGGCGGCGTGCCCACGGTCATCCACTACGACGGAACGACGTGGTCGGTGGCCGAGACGCCGACGCCGATGCGCGAGAACGTCTTCGCGTTCTTCAAGGTCTGGGGCTCGAGCGCGAGCGACGTCTACGTGGTGGGCGACGCCGGCATCGTGCTGCACTGGGACGGGGCCGGGTGGGAGGAGCTGTTCGTCGGCGCGATGGACGACCTCGTCGCGGTGTGGGGCCTCGGCCCCGACTTCGTCGTCGCGGTGGGCGGTCGCGGCAACGGCATCGTGTCGTTCTTCGACGGCGAAGACTGGCGGAGCGAGTTCGTCTCGCCGCTGCCGGGCCTCAACGGCGTCTGGATGCGATCTCCGGACGAGGTCCACGTGGTGGGCAACCGGGGCACCCTCGCGGTGTTCGATCCGGCGACGTTCACCTTCGAGGAGCCGCCCGTCACGACCACCCTCGACTACCATGCAATTCACGGAAATGGCTCTACCCTGTATGCCGTCGGCGGGAACCTGGCCTTCCCGAGCGGCCCGATGGGCGTGGCGTTCCGCCGAGACCTGGAAGAGAACGAGTGATGATCTCCCCGCGAACGAAGCAGTCGATCTTCGCGTACGCCCTCACCGCGCTGGCGGGCTGCGTCCTGGTGGGCTGTCCCGGCCCCGAACCCGAAGTGCCCGACGACATCTTCGGTGAGATGGGCGAAGTCGCGCCCTGGGCGAGCCCCGCGCAGCGCGAGACGTTCGAGCGAGGCCGTGAGGTCGCGCGTCGACGCTTCTCTCCCGAGGAGGGCCTGGGGCCGCACTTCAACGTCAGCTTCTGCGGCGGCTGCCACGAGCGCCCCGTGCTCGGCGGCGGCGGACCCCGCTATCGCAACTTCCTGCTCATCCAGACGGAGCTGCCGGACGGCACCGTGCAGGCGGTCGGCGTCAACGGCATCCAGCCGCAGTACGCGCTCGAGGACGGACGCCACGCGACCCCGGACGGCGCCGACATCGTCGCCACCCGCAACGCCATCCCCTTCTTCGGGGCGGGCCTGATGGCCGAGATCCCGGCCGCGTCGATCGAGCGCTACGCCGACCCGGAGGACGCCGACGGCGACGGAATCAGCGGCCGCCCCAACTACGACCAGGGCTTCGTCGGTCGCTTCGGCCGCAAGTCGCAGACGGTGAGCGTCGAGGGTTTCATCCGCGGCCCCCTCTTCAACCACCTCGGCATCACGAGCGACCCGCTGCCGAGCGACCGCAAGGCGCAGCTCCCCGTCCCGAGCTCCGTGAGCGACGTGGGCGGCACGCGCGAAGGGCTCACCGACGGCGTCGGCGCGGTCACGCTCGGGCAGGCCGCGGCGCCCGACTCGCCCATCACCGACGACGACGGCGTCGCCGACCCCGAGCTGTCCGAGGACGCGCTCTTCGACGTGGTCAGCTTCTCGATGCTGCTCGCGGTGCCGCGCCCGGACGCGCCGACCCCGGACAGCGAGGCCGGCCTCGAGCTCTTCCGCGAGATCCGCTGCGACGCCTGCCACGTCGAGACGCTCGAGAGCCCCCGCGGCCTCGTGCCGCTCTACAGCGACCTGCTGCTCCACGACATGGGCGAGGAGCTCGCCGACGGCATCCGCATGGGCATCGCGACGGGCAGCGAGTTCCGCACCCAGCCGCTCTGGGGCGTGGCCCCCGTCGGCCCGTACCTGCACGACGGCCGCGCCGACACGCTCGACGAGGCGATCCGCCTGCACGGCGGCGAGGCGGCGGACATCGCGGCCTCGTACGCGGCCTTGTCCGACGGCGAGCGCGCGCAGATCCTCGCTTTCCTCGAGTCCCTGGGCGGCCGGGAGCTGATCAGCGAAGGCCTCATCCCGCCGGGCGAGCCGGCGCCCAGCGGCGACGCGTACGGCGCCCCGCTCCCGGGCACCGACGCCGAGCGCTTCGAGGAGGGTCGACGCCTCTTCGATCGTGACTTCGGCCTCGGCCAGGGCCTCGGCCCGGGCTTCAACGGCGACTCCTGCCGCGCCTGCCACTTCGACCCCGTGGTGGGCGGCGCCGGCCCGATCGACCTCAGCGTCACGCGCCAGGCCATCTTCGACGGCGGCGCCATGATGGCCCCGGCGATGGGCACGATGGCGCACCGCCACAGCCGCGACGCGGCCCGGCCCGCCATCGATCCGATGAGCAACTTCTTCGAGCTGCGCCAGACCCCGTCGATCCTCGGGCTGGGGCTCATCGACCAGATCCCGGAGGCGAACATCCTCGCCAACGAAGATCCGGACGACCTCGACGGCGACGGGATCCGCGGCCGGGCGCACCGGCTCGGAGACGGGCGGCTCGGGCGCCTGGGCTGGAAGGCCGACGTGCCCAACCTGGCCGAGTTCGCGCGCGACGCGATGTTCAACGAGGTCGGCGTGACGTTGCCCGACCAGGAGGGCCTGACCTTCGGCGGCAGCACCGACGACGACGGCGTCGCGGACCCGGAGATCAGCACGGAGGAGCTCGAAGCGCTGACCTTCTTCATGGCCCAGCTCGCCCCGCCTCCGCGTCAGCGAACCGACATGGCGCTCGAGGATCGCGGCGAGATGATCTTCGCCGACGTGGGCTGCGCGAGCTGCCACCGCGCGCTGGAGCTGGAAGACGGGACGCCGGTCGCGCTCTACAGCGATCTCCTCCTCCACGACGTCTTCCCGGACGGCGCGGTCGGCATCGGCTCCGGCGACGCGTCGGGACGCGAGATCCGCACCCCGCCGCTCTGGGGCATCGGAGAGACGGCGCCCTACATGCACGACGGCCGCGCGAGCACGCTCGAGGCGGCGGTGGCGGCTCACTTCGGCGAAGCGAGCGGGAGCGCGGAGAGCTTCGCGGCCCTCTCCGCCGAGGACCGCGCGGCGGTGCTCGCCTTCCTCCGCTCGCTCTGATGCTTCAGCGGCTCTTGCCGCCGACGGCCACCGCGAGAGCGGCGACGGCGGCGGCGAGGGTCAGCCAGAGCCCCATGCCCGTGGTGGCGAAGAAGACCTTCACCATCTGGAAGCCGAGGTAGCCGAACACCCCGGCCCCGAACCCGAACCCGACGAGCCGGGCCTTGTCGCTCCCGGTCGCGCCCGCGATCAGCATCGCCAGGCCGCCGAGCGGCAGGGCGATCAGCGCGGCCCGCATCGTCCAAGGCACGTGCTCGGCGACCATGATCTCCCAGCCCGAGGCGCTGACGAGCCCCCCGAGATCGAGGAACGGGAGGAAGAACGAGACCACGGCCGCGAGGCCGGCGGTGAGGAGGAGGCCGTTCTGAGTCGTGCGCGTCATGGGCCGGTCTACGGCGGTGGAGGGCGGGGCCTTCCCCTCGGTTGGGAGACTCGCGCAGAAGCGTCATGAGTGGCTGTCCGCGAGGCTCCGCTGGCGAGGCCGAGTCTGGGGCCGCGTTTGAGGCCGTGTCCGGCACCGAGTCCGCATCCGCCACCGCGTCCGAGTCCGCCTCCGCTTCCGCTTCCGCGTCCGCGTCCGCGTGCGCCTCCGCCTCCGCCTCCGCCTCCGCGTCCGCCTCCGCGTCCGAGTCCGAGTCCGAGTCCGAGTCCGAGTCCGAGTCCGCCTCCGAGTCCGCGTCCGAGTCCGGGTCCGCGTCCGCCTCCGAGGCCGAGTCCGCCTCCGCGTCCGCCTCCGCGTCCGAGTCCGAGTCCGCGTCCGAGTCCGGGTCCGCGTCCGAGTCCGCCTCGGCATCCGAAACCGCATTACTGAGCCCGAGCCCGACTCGGCCTCACTGTGGGTCCGCAGGCGAGTCCACGTCCGCTCCGAGGCCGCGTCCGCGGCTGCGGGAGCGGAAGCGGCGGCGGAAGCGGCGGCGGAGAGCGGCGGCGGCTGCGGAAGCGGAAGCAGCGGCGGAAGCGGCGGCGGAAGCGGCGGCGGAAGCGGCGGCGGGAGCGGCTGCGGCTGCGGATGCGGCGGCGGGAGCGGCTGCGGCTGCGGATGCGGCGGCGGATGCGGCGGCGGAAAGCGGCGGCGGATGCGGCGGCGGCTGCGGCGGCGGAAGCGGCGGCGGATGCGGCGGCGGATGCGGCGACGGCTGCGGCGGCGGAGGCGGCGGCGGAAAGCGGGGGCGGAAGCGGCGGCGGAGAGCGGCGGCGGAGAGCGGCGGCGGAGAGCGGCGGCGGAGAGCGGCGGCGGAGAGCGGCGGCGGATGCGGCGGCGGATGCGGCGGCGGCGGCGGCGGCGGCTGCGGATGCGGATGCGGATGCGGTTGCGGTTGCGGGAACGGGAACGGGAACGGGAACGGGAAGGGGAGCGGGAGCGGGAACGGGAGCGGGAGCGGGAGCGGGAACGGGAACGGGAACGGGAACGGGAACGGGAACGGGAACGGGAACGGGAACGGGAGCTGACACGCTCGAGTGAAACCCGGACGTGCGATCCCGCGGATTCCTTCGCGCGCTGGCCCCGCCAGTTCCAACTCGTGGCAGAGTCGCTCGATGTCTTCTGGCCCTCCCCGCGTGTTCGAGCTGCTGCGGACGCTCGAGCTGGACGTCGAGCTCGGCGCGGAGCCGATGGTGCTCCGCGTCGAGCTGTTCAAGGCGCGCCACCAGTCGCAGCTCTATCGCGCGCGGCTCTGGCGACGGGAGCTCTTCCGGATGAAGCCTTCGTTTCCACGGGACGACGACGACGAGCCGCGCGAGCGGACCGACGACACGCTCTACGTGGACTGGTCGGACTTCCTCGAGAACGACCTCGACGAGCTCATCGCGCCGTCGGACGAGGCCGCGGAGGAGCGGGTGCTGGGCGAGCTGCGCAAGGCGCTCGCCGCAGCCTCCTGGGTGATCTGAGCCGAGCCTACTCCTCGGCGTCGGCGAACACGGGCGTCCCGGTCGGGGTCGGCGCCTCGTCCTTCGCGCCGCCGAAGATCCGGCTCGCGAAGCCGCCCAGCGCGTCCATCAGCGTGTAGACGACCGGCACCACGATCAGGGTCAGCATCGTCGACGTGGTCAAACCGCCAATGACCGCGAGGCCCATCGCGCGCCGCACCTCACCACCGTCGCCATGGCCGATCGCCACGGGGAGCATGCCGAAGATCATCGCGAGCGTGGTCATCAGGATCGGACGGAGACGCGTGGCGCCCGCCTCGACGAGCGCGTCGAAGCGGCTGAGGCCCTCCGCACGCTGCTGGTTGGCGTAGTCGACGAGCAGGATCGCGTTCTTGGTGACCAGGCCCATCAACATGATGAAGCCGATCATCGCGAAGATGCTCATCGCCTCCCCGGTGGCGAGGAGCAGACCGAACGCGCCGACGAGCGAGAGCGGGAGCGAGACCATGATGGTCAGCGGGTGGATCAGGCTCTCGAACTGCGACGCGAGGATCACGTAGATCATGACGATCGCGAGGAAGAGCGCGAGGAGCATGTTCTCCACCGTCTCCTGGAGCATCTCCGCGTCGCCGCCCACGTCGGTCGCGATGTGCGCGGGCACCACCTCGGCCGCGACCTCCTCGACCGTGTTCATCGCGTCGCCCAGCGCGAGGTCCTCGAGCTGCGCGGTCACGGTGATCTGGCGCTGACGGGCCTCGCGGTCGATCTGGCTCGGCCCCGCCGACTCGGTCACGTCGGCCACGCTCCCGATGTCGACGAGCGCGCCCGTCGTGCTCCGCACCTGCGCGGCACGGATGGCGTCCATGTCGGCGCGGCGCTCCGGCGGGAGCTGCACGCGCACGTCGTAGCGGTCGCCGTCGACGTCGAGCTCGGTCGCCACCTGCCCCTCGACCAGCGAGCGCACCGTCGTGCCCACGGTCGCGCCCATCACGCCGACGTCGTCCGCGCGGCGCCGGTCGAGCGCGACGGTGATCTCCGGCCGGCCCGAGCGGTACGAGATGTCGACGTCCGCGAAGCCCGGCGTCTCGCGCAGGCGGTCGGCCATCGCGTTCGCCGCCGCGGCCAGCTCATCGAGGTCGTCGCCCCGCAAGTTGTACTGCACCGGCGCCGTCTCGCCGCCGCCCTGCACCATCTGCAGCTGCTCGACGCCGATGACGCGGTCGCCGCGGCCCGCGAGGGCCTCGCGGATGAACGCCATGATCTCGGTCTGGTGATACGCGCGGTCGTCGCGGTCGATCATCGTGACGATGATCGCGCCGATGTTCACCCGGTCCTGCACGCCGCCGCCCACCGTGGTGAAGGTGCTCTCCACCCCGGGGATCTCGCCCACCTGCTCGGCGACCGCGAGCAGCTCGCCCTCGGCCTCGTCGAGGCTCGTGCCCACGGGCAGCTCGACGGAGACCTGGAACTGTCCCTGGTCCTCCGGAGGGATGAACGTGAAGCCGATGGCGGGGGCGAGCGCGAACGCGCCGACCAGCGCCGCGACCGCCACGCTCAGCGTGACGAAGCGGTGGTTGAGCGCCCAGCGCACCACGCCGCGGTAGCGCTCGTCGAGCCAGGTCAGGGCGCGCTCGATCACGCCGCCGATGCCGGTGGTGGAGGGGCCCGCGTGGCCGCCGTCCTTCAGCATCTTCGACGCGAGCATGGGCGTCATCGAGAGCGAGATGAACGTGCTGAGCGCGATGGCGAAGGCGACGGTGAGGCCGAACTCGAAGAAGAACTGCCCGACCATGCCGTCCATGAACGCCACGGGCACGAAGACCGCGCAGGTCGCGGCGCTGGTGGCGAGGACCGCGAGGCCCAGCTCGCTCGTCCCCTCGAGCGCGGCCTTCACCTTGCCCTTCCCGAGCTGGCCGCGGTGCCGGACGATGTTCTCGATGACGACGATCGCGTCGTCGATCAGGATGCCGATCGACAAGCTCAACGCCAGCGTCGTCATCAGGTTGAGCGTGAAGCCCATCGCCGAGACGAAGCCGAGCGTGCCGATGACCGTCGTCGGCAGCGTGAGCGCCGCGATGAACGTCGCGCGCGCGTCCCGGAGGAACAGGAAGATGATCGCGACGCAGAGGAACGCGCCCAGCACGAGATCGAGCTGCACCGTCTCGATCGACGCCTCGATGTTGGTGGAGTTGTCGAGCAAGACCTCCACCTGCGTGCCCTCGGGCGCGCGCTCGCTCAGCGCCGGGATCGCCTCGCGCACGCGGGCCGCCACGTCGACCGTGTTGGCGCCGGACTGCTTGCGCACGATCAGCGCGATGGCGCTCCGCCCGTCGACGTAGGCCGCGCTGCGCCGCGTCTCGAGACCGTCCTCGATCCGCGCCACGTCCTCCAGGCGGACCACGCGGCCCCCGGCGCCGGTCAGCGGCAGCCGCCCCAGCGCTTCGAGGTCCTCCGCCTCGGCCGTCGTGCGGATGGTCAGCTCGCGCGAGCCGTCGTCGAGCCGGCCGCCCGGGACCTCGAGGTTCTGCGCGCCGATCGCCTGCGAGACGTCCGCGACGGTGAGCCCGTACGCGCGGAGCCGCTCGGGCTCGACGTAGACGTGCATCTCCCGCTCGCGTGAACCGACCAGCTCGAGCTGCCCGACGCCGGAGATCCGCTCGAGGCCGGGCTCGAGCACGTCCTCGGCGAACGCGCTGAGCTCCCGCTCGCCCGCGTCACCGCTGATCGCGATCTGCATGATCGGCGCGGCGCCGAGATCGAGCTTCTCGACGAGGGGCTGCTCGACGCCGTCCGGGAGCTGGTCCTGGATCGACGCGACGCGGTCGCGCACGTCCTGTGTGGCCGTGTCGAGGTCGACGTCGAGGTCGAACTGGATGGCGACCTGCGAGACGCTCTCGAGGTTGGTCGAGCGCAGCATGCGGATGCCGCCCAGGCTGTTGACCGCCTCCTCGATGGGCTCGGCGACGCGCGTCTCCATCGTCTCCGGGTCGGCGCCCGGGTAGACGACCGTGACCGTGACGACCGGGAAGGTGACCTCGGGGAAGAGGTCGACGGGCAGCCGCGCGTAGAGCACCGCGCCGAAGACCGCCACCGCGACCATGATCATGGCCGCGAAGACGGGGCGCTTGACGCTGACTTCGGTGATCTTCATGGCGTGTCTCTCAGGTGGGGTCGGCCGAGGTCTCGTCCTCGAGCGCTGCGCCCTCGCTGGACGCCGCCGCCGTCTGGGTGGTGACCGGGGCGCCGTCACGGAGCCGCGCCGGGAGGGGGCTGATCACCGCCTCGTTCGCCTCGAGCCCTTCGAGGACTTCGACCGTCCCCGCGCCGAGAGGATGCACGCGGACCTGTCGCTCGACCGCGCGCCCGTCGCGGTGCACGAAGACGCGGCGGCTGTCGCCCATGCCGCGCGTGGCGTCGGCTGGCAGCACCATCGCCGTGCGCACGCCGCCCGCGCGGATGGCGACCTCGGCGCTCATGCCCCCGCGGATCACCCCCTCGCGGTTGTCGACGTGCACCACGATCTCGACCGTGCGGGTCTGCGTGTCGATCTCCGGCGCGATGCGCGAGACCGTTCCCGAGAAGCTGCGATCCAGCGCGGGGAAGCGAACCTCCGCCGCCGCGCCCTCGCTCACCCGCGCGAGCTCGCGCTCCGGGATGCGCGCCGCGATCTCGACCGCGGAGAGATCGACGACCCGCGCGATGATGCTCGGCGGCATGTTCGTCGCCGTCTCGCCGACCTCCATCGTCACGCGCGAGACGATGCCCGCGAAGGGCGCGCGGACCGTCGTGTGGCTCACCGCCGTGCGCGCCTGCGAGGCGCCCGAGCGCGCGGCCGAGAGCTGCGCGCGCGCCCCCTCGAGCTGCAGCTCCATCTGGTCGACCTGCTGGCTCGGGATGGTGCCGCGCTGCGCCAGGGGGCGGAGCCGGGCGAGCTCCTGCTCGAGCTGCCGGACCTGCGCGTCGATCCCCTGCGCGCTCGAGGCGGCCTGCGCCGCGCCGGCCCGCATGCTGCGTCCGTCGAGGCGCGCGATGATCGCGCCCTCCTCGACCGTGTCTCCCTCGCTCACGGGAAGATCGACGATCTGGCCCGTGACCTGCGGCCCGAGATCAGCCGCGCGGATGGGCTCGGCCGTCCCGACCGAGCGCACGGTCGGCTCCACCTCGCGCGCCTCGGGCGTGCGGGTGGCGACCGAGACGGGCTCGGCGTCGGCCGCGCTCTCCTGCGCCGAGGCGGGCAGCTCCACGCCGCCCTCGGATCCACAGCCGACCATGACCAGCGGGATCAAAATCGCGAACCGTCGCATCACTCGCCCTCCGCGGCGCGAGGCGCCGCCTCTCCGACCACGCGCGCCACCTGCGCGCCGGCCACATGTAGATCCACGTACGCGTTCACCAGTTCGAGCTGCGCGCGCGTCAAGTCCAGCTGCGCCGTCGTGACCTCGGTCGTCGTGGCCACGCCCGCGCGCAGCATCTCCCGTCGGTCGTCCAGCGACAGCTGGGCCGCGGCCACCGCCTCGCGGCTCGCGTTGATCTGCTCCCGCGCCGCCTCGTGCGCCGCCACCGCCTGGGCCGCCTCGATGGCGATGCCGTCGTGCAGCTGCTCGAGGTCCTCGCGCACCTGACCCAGCTCCGCCTCGGCCTCGGCCACCTGGTGGTACCCGATGGCCGCGTCGTTCGGCGACCACGCCACCGACGCGCCGAGCGCCCAGGTCGTGTAGAAGTCGGTCGTCTGGGGGATGACGCGCTGGTTGGGGCTCGAGGTCTCGATGTTGCCGACCAGCGACACCCTCGGGAGCATCGTCCCAGTGCGCGCTTGCACCACCGACTGACGCGCGTCGACCAGGGTGCGCAGCGCCGCGACCTCCGCCCGCTGCTCGAGCGCGCGGTCGACCAGCGTGCGCTCCGAGGGAGAGCCGTCGACCTCGGCCGAGAACAGGTCTTCACCGATCCGGATCGGCACGTCGGCGGGCAGGTGCAGCAACCGGCGCAGCACGCGCTCGGTCACCCGGACCTGGCCGCGCGCCTGCACCGTCATCGCGCGCGCCGAGGCCAGGCGCGCCCGTACCTGAGCCGCGTCCGCCCGCGCGGCCACGCCCGCCGCCTGGAGGCTCTCGACGTCTCCGAGCGTCGCCTCGAGCGAGGTCACCGATTGCCCCGCGATCCAGAGCCCGGCCTGCGCGCGCACGTGGTTGTAGAACGCCTCGCGCGCCCGGAACGCGACCGACTGCCGCTCCGCCTCGACCTGGTGCTCGGTGGCGTCGACGAAGCCGAGCGCGCCCTCGTAGGACGGCCACACGATGAAGAAGTAGTCCGTGACGGGGATCTGCACCGAGCCTCGCACCGCGTACATGTCGAGGATCTGCGGGAAGGGGTTGTCGCTCGGCGGCAGCCCCGGGATCTCGAAGGGCGGCAGATCCACCTCGTTGATGCGCGTGTAGGACGCGCTGAAGTCGAAGCGGGGGACGAACCGGCTGACCGCCTGGTCCACCTGCGCGCGCGCCGCCCGGTGCGCCCAGCGAGAGCGGCGGACCGACGGCGCGGTGTCCACCGCCAGCTGCGCCGCGCGATCGGCGGTCATGCCCCCGGGCGTGGCCGCGAGGAACTCCGGCATCGGCGCCTCGGACTCGGCCACGGCGGCCATCGACGCCGTCTGGACGGGGCTCGGGACGGCCTGTGTCTCGGGCGCGTCCTGCGCGGACGCGGCGAGGCTCCAGGACAGCACGAGCAGGCCGCAGGCCACGGCGCGCGGATCGATTCGTTGCAGACGCATCAGCTCTCCATCGGCGACCGGGTGTTAGACCCTCGGTTCGACCGGCGGTCGAAACCTGAGGCCTCGGGCTCCCGAGTCAAGCGCCGGAGGCGAGAATTCATGGGTGAGTCGGAGGTGCCTACGCAGTGAAGCCGACTGATATTTCGGCGGGACGTCATCGGAGCGTCCGAACGGCAGGGAGGAGGCAAACCTCAAGTAGTTGTGAATGCAACGATTGCGCTCGCAAACATATGGCTCCATGCTCGAAGCGTGTCAAGCGACGTCGCCGCGGCCTCCGCCGCTCTGCCCCCGCCCGCCGAACCGGCCGTGATACAAGACCCGACCGTGCGGGATCGGAACCTGAGGGAGATCGCCCTGCGCTTCAGCTACTTGAGGCGCGTGGTGCTGACCGAGCTGACCCAGAAGCTGGCTCCGCTGGGCGTGACGCCGCCCACCTATCACCTGCTCTTCCGGCTGAAGCACGACGGGGAGCTCCCGCAGCAAGACCTCGTCGCCGACTCCGGCCTCGACGCGGCGGGCGTCAGCCGCTTGATCGCGAAGATCGGCAAGGAGGGCCTCGTCGCGACCCGCGTTGACCCGAACGACCGCCGCCGCCGCATCGTCAAGCTCACCGACAAGGGCCGGCGCCTCGAGGAGTCTCTCGCCCCCGTCGTGGACGCCGCCATCCGCAACGTCGTCCCGGGCCTCGAAGAGGACGAAGAGGCCCAGCTCCTGAGCTTGCTCGACAAGGCCGTCGCGGGCGCCGTCGCGCTCCAGCGCGCGCGCGAGCAAGGCTGAGCGGCCCCAAGCATCGGCGGCGCGTGGGGTCTCTGCCTCATGCCTCGCCTCTTCACGACGTGCGCGCTGATGACCTCGCTGGCGCTCGCCCCCGACACCGCGCTCGCGCAGGCCGTGCACGCCCTCGAGGTGCCGGGCTTTCGCGCCGCCGCCTTCGTCACGCCCGACGCGCCGGGGCCACGGCCCGTCGTCATCGGCCTGCACGGCAACTTCGACCGGCCCGAGTGGATGTGCGGGGCGTGGGCGCGGATCGTCGCCGGACGCGCGTTCCTCCTGTGCCCTCGCGGCGAGCCGAGAGCCGACGCGCCCGAGCTCGACCGCTGGCAGCTCCCCCCGGCGGCTCGCCTGCGTCGTGAGATCCAGGCCGCTCGGCGCGCGCTCGAGGCGCGCTACCCCGGGCGCCTCGCCGCGGGGCCCGACCTGTACGTCGGCTTCTCGCAGGGCGCGCATCGGATCTCACGCATGGCCGTCGACGACCCGGCCGCATATCCGCGCATCCAGCTCGTGGAGGGCGGCGCCTCTCTCTGGCGCGACGCCCGTCGCTACGCGCGCAGCGAAGGGCGCGTCGCCTTCGTGTGCGCGATGCGCTGGTGCGAGATGCGCGGCACACGCGCGGCGCGCACCCTCGAGCGAGGTCGCGCCCAGGCAAGGCTCGAGCGCCGCGACGGCGCCCACCACGACCTACGCGTGATGGAGCCGGCGATCCGCGAGACCTTCGAGTGGCTCATCGCGGGAGACGCACGCTTCGGCGCCGCACCGTGAGCCTACGACCGCCGACCTCTGCACTTCGCGCGGGACTTCGCGACGACCGTTCGGAGAGGCTGCCCGGGACTCTCGCCTCGCGACGGGCTGCGTCGTTTTCGACGTGAGAACGACGTCGAACGGTCACGCCCTGAGCTGGCCCGTCCAGGTCGCGCTCGTCCCGGACGGGCGAGACGCCAGCCGGACGTTCGAGATCATCGCGACCGTCGAAGACGAGACGGGGGCCTTCGCGCGGACCCGGGTGCAAAGCGGCTTCCTTTCCGGTGAGACGCTCGCGCTCGACGTCTGGCTTCGCGACGATTGCGTCGGGCAGCTGTGCGACGAGAGCGAGAGCTGCATCGACGGGCGATGCGCGCCCCTCCGCATGGTCGAGGCCTGTTCCCTCGCGCAGCTGGATGGCGGCGTCGCGAGCTGCGCGCCCGCGGACGGTGGAGCGGGGGCGGACGCCGGCAGCGACGGTGGGGTCACCGACGTGGACGCAGGGAGCGACGCCGGACCGTCCGACGCCGGCCCCGCTGATCCGCTCGATGTGCACAACGCGATCTTCGTCACGTCGCGCACGTACGTGCTCGGCGACCTCGGGGGCATCGCGGGGGCCGACGCCATCTGCCAGACGCACGCGGGCGAAGCCGGGCTCCCGGAGGCCGACGGCTACCGCGCGCTCTTGCCGACCGCGAGCGAGTCGGCGATCGCGAGGCTCGGCGCCGCGCGCGGCTGGGTCCGCATGGACGGGCTGCCGTTCGCCGACCGGGTCGAGGACCTCGAGGCGGGCCGGGTGCTCTACCCCGTGCTCCTGACCGAGACCGGCGCGCGGGCGACGGTGCCCCCGGGGCGTGGCGTGGCGAGCGCGCTCAACGGTGACCTCACGCAGCACCTCGGCAACTGCATGGACTGGTCGAGCCGGGAGGGCTTCCTGCACGCCTTCGGGGATCCGCGCGACGGCACGGGGCGTTGGCTCCGCACCGACGGCGGGCCCTTCGGCTGTCACGAGTCCATGCCGATCTACTGCGTCGGCACGGCGCGAAGCGAGCCGCTCACGCCTCCGGTCGCGCCAGAGGGAGCGGGGTTGGCGTTCGTGACGCGCGACACCGTCGCGCCCGGCATGGGGGTGGCCGCGTTCGACGCGCTGTGCGCCGCCGAGGCCCCCGCGGGCGGACCCACCTACCGCGCGCTCGTCGCGCCGGCGGAGGGCGTCACGGCGATGAGCCGCTTCGCCTTCGTCGGACCTTGGGCGCGCGCGGACGGCGTGCTCGTGGCGGAGGGCCCCTCGGACATCGAGACCCAGCGCCTGCGCAGCGCCATCGCCGTCACCGCGGACGGCGCGCGATACCTCGACGCCGTGATCTGGACCGGCGCCGACGGCCCCGGGTCGACGAGAACGCGCACTTGCATGGACTGGATGGATCCGACGCGCGACACCGGATCCGCGGGTCGCTCGGGATCGACGGTCGCGTTCTTCTTCGCCACCCCGACCAACGTCTTGTGCGGCGCCTCGAATCGCGTGCTGTGCCTCAGCGACGGCGCCCTCTGATCCCCGAGCACGTCTCTCCTCCACCCGCCGCTCGAACGAAGAGCTCGACGAGAGAGTTGAACCGCTTACCGGACCGAGCATGCCGTTTCCCGCGTTTTCTGGGCAAGGCGCGACGAGGGAGCGTGCTCTCAGCACGTGACCGAGGAAGCAACGCAGCCCAGGAATCGCGGGGGACGGCAGGCGACGGGAGGTAAGTGGATC